>JAAEZN010000022.1:15076-30589 GCA_018222835.1 Algicola sp.
TTTTACAATTAATAATGTAGGTAATAAAATCATTTAAGTATGATTTATAAAACTTTAAAAAGAAAAAGAAAATACTTACAAATTAAAATATTATAAATAAAATTGCGTTATTCGTAAAAAAAGAATTGAAAAAATATGGATCAATCAATACAATGTTTAAAAAATTCATTATATCATATTGTAGTATTCTTATTTAGTTTGGGTCTAGGTGCTCAAACATTTTCTACAACTACAACTAGCGACCTTGAAGCGGATAATATATCCAATGCAATTGATCAAAATCTTTCAACTTTTGCAAGTGTTAGGGCAAGTTCTGGCATTGCTTTGGGGTTCGGGGCATACTCTGGACACCTAGAACTGGAGTTTCCAGGAACATTATCTCAGAATACCCAAGCTTTTGTGAAATTGGATACCGAAGACTCTTTATTGCCATCATTGTTAGGAGGTAGTTTAGGAGGGCTTCTGGCGGATGTTTTGGGCGATGTTCTTGTTGGAAATCAGGAGTTTACCATAACCTTAAAAAACGGGGCAACAAATGTTTATGAAGAATCCTCTAGCGATGCAAGCCCTTTTGCGACCGATCAGCTTAGGGTGGTTACGGATGTCAGCGGGGATTATTATTTGGCGCTGGCACCAACAGTTGATTTTAACCGTGTTAGGCTGACCAATCACATAGGTTCGCTTTTAGGACTGAACAATATTCGAAATTTGGATATTTATGGGGCTTATCATGGCCCAGATCTAAATTTGTGCGGAACTCCCAACTATACCTCATATGATGGTAGTGGAATCACTTTAGATCTATTAGGGTTGGGAGGAGCTGGGGTTGTTGATCCCAATTTAACTATTGATGGGGATCTGGGAACGGCCTCTCAAGTTGGACTTGGTATTTTGGGGGTTGCAGCAAGTATTGAACAAACTGTTTATTTCGATTCAGTATCCACAGTTGGGGATAGCTTCTATGTTCGTCTTTCCATTGATCCTTCACTCCTTACCTTGGGAGTAGCGGATAATATCCAGATAATAGTGCAAAATGGCTCAAATTCGCCCACTTTTAGTGGTAACCTCTCTTCCTTGTTGGATTTGGACCTTCTGGGTCTTTTGGAAGGTGGCCAACCGGCAACTGTTCAAATTGATCCTGCAGGACAGGGTAATAGGGTCACAGTTCGATTGTCTTCCCTTTTAAATGTAGATATAGAGCAATCACTAGATCTTTTTGAAATATACAGGGCACCTTCAACTCCCACTTTGGATGTCAATTCTCAAGACGTGAGCATCTGCTTTGGCGAATCTGTGGGCTTAATAGCAAATACCCAAGTGGGGAATGAGTTGAGGTGGTATGATGCAGAACTTGGAGGGTCGCTGTTGGCAACCGTAAATTCCGGTGACCCATTTGTAACCCCCAACCTAACTGTTGGTACAACATATTATGTGGCTGCGGCAGTCCCTGGGTGTCCAGAGGAATCACCGAGGGTCGAAGTAGGGGTCAATGTAGTGGATATCCCAATTGCAAGTGATATTAATGTAACAGGCGACGAGTCGCCGATTTGCTCTTCAAATGATGTTGTGCTTACACCAACAAGCTTTATAGATGGAACCTTTAGTTGGTATTTTGATGCCAACGCAACCAGTGAAATTACTGATGATTTGGTTGTTGGTTCAGTAACCTACGACATAGACCCGATTGATGGATCTCTTACCATCAGCGGTCTGGACCAAGCAGGCTCTCCATACAACTACTTCGTTAGAATCACAGAGGCCACAGCAGGTTGTGAAAATGCCCCGGGTAATTTACATGCGGTATCCGTAAATGTTGTGAATTCTGGATCCAATATTGCCATAAATTCCTCTCCAATAATCACTTTGGATGTCTTGGCCAGTATTTTTCAGATTGACCCCACATTTACTGTATCTGGAAATGTTACTGGCGATGCAAGCCCGGGCGACCCCATTTCCTTGGTTGTAAATGGACAGACCTATAATGGAACGCTGAATGGCTCACTTGGCTTTGATATAAACGTTGATGGAACTGACCTTGCTTTGGATGCTAATGGTATTATCGACGTATTTATTGATGGGGGACTATGCACTTTAACAGGGGAAATAATAATTGACCTACCTACTTTGGTGATAGATGACCTTGTCCAAAATTTTTGCAGGAGTGATGACCCAACGATATTGGATCTTGTGGTAACGGGTAATAACATTGTGTTTTTTAATAGTTTGGAAACTTTGGTCTCGCTGGATCTGAATACACCTTTGGTAGATGGAGAGACTTATTTTGCAGGGATATTGGATGTGCCAATTTCCATCTTGCCCCGAGTTGGTATAACGGTAAATTTGGACGACCCTCCCCCTCCGACTACATCGGAGACCACACAATCATTTTGTGAAAGCGATAATCCTACCATTTCGGATATACAAGTAAATGGAACCAATGTGGTTTTTTATGATAGTGCCACAGGGGGAGAGGAGCTGGATGCATCTACCATTTTGGTGGATAACAATGTTTACTATGCGGCCAACCGGGAAACCAATGGTTGCGAAAGTGAAAGGCTGGCAATAACGACCCGAGTTATAGAAGGAGAATCTATTAGCATTAGCGGGGAGGCAACGGAAGCCTGTTTAAGCCAAGATTACACATATATTACCCAAGCCGGCAAACAGAACTATTCTTGGACCGTTTTTGGAGGAACAATTGTTAATGGAGGAACGGCGGTTGATGACTTTGTTACCGTTTCATGGGGCAGCTTGCAAAATGCAACGTTAAGTGTATTGTATGAAGATCCGTCGTCTTGTAGTTCTACACAACCATTTTTGCTAAATGTAAATACCTCGGACTGTGGAGGGGTTTTGGCAGATGGATTTTGTCTGTTTGTGTATAATGAGTTTTCGCCAAATAATGATGGTTACAATGATTTTTTTGAGGTAGAGTGTATAGAAGATTATACAAATACAGTACAGGTATATAGTAGGAATGGCAATATGGTTTTCCAATCGGCAAACTATCAAAATAATTGGGATGGAATTGCCAATGTAAATGGTGTTCTAAATAAAGGGGAACATTTGCCTTCAGGAACATACTTCTATGTAATCATTGTTCCGGAACTGAGCCTTAATCTGTCAGGTTGGTTACAACTTGCCCGATAAACCCATCATCAAACCATACTTAAGTCAATCCTATCAAATATGATAAATAAAATACATAATATAACTGTTGCTTTTTTGGTGCCAACACTTCTGTTTACCATTGTAACCGAAGCTCAACAGGCACCGCAATACACGCAGTACATGTATAATACCACGGTGCTTAACTCTGGATATACCGGTACGTCGGACAACTTTGAGGCTAACTTACTTTATAGGACCCAATGGGTTGGGTTGGATGGAGCCCCAGAAACCCAGTCCTTTACGGTGCAGGGAAGAGTCGGTCGAAAAATTGGTCTCGGGCTTAGTGCGATCAACGATAACATAGGGGCATCGAACAATGTGCAGGTTAATGGACATTTTGCCTATCAAATTAACATAGGTTACACTACTAAACTTTCTCTTGGCCTCAATGCTGGATTGGATATTCTAAGTGTAGATTGGTCCAAGGGGAATTTTAACAATGGTCTGGACCCTGTTTTTAGCGAGAATGTAAATAAAACAAGACCAATAGTCGGATTTGGGGCATTCATGTACGGTACCAAATGGTATCTCGGTGCCTCAACCGATAATTTTCTCAACTCCGAAATTTATAACGACGATGAGCGGGAAGTAACCGACAGAAAGAGTCAGTATTATTTTATGGGAGGTTATGTGTTCGATCTTTCGAGTGTAATTAAATTCAAGCCCTCTATATTGACCAAATATGTTGCCGGAGCACAACTTACGTTAGATGTGTCGGCCAATTTTTTGATTCAGGAAAAAGTAAGCGTTGGTCTGGCCTATAGGTATGACGATGCCATGAGTGCTCTAGCGGGCTTTTATTTGGGTAAAAAGTTCTTTATTGGATATGCCTACGATTATTCCATGGCCGGATTGGAAAACTATAACAATGGCTCCCATGAGATTATTTTAAGATTTATGGTTCCCAATAGAAACAAAAGAGCATTATCGCCTAGATTCTTCTAAAAAATAACATATGAAAAAAGCTATTTTTCTTATCGTGGTCAGTATCTCAATAGGGGCATTTGCACAGAGTAAGTTGGAAAGAGCTGATCAATTTTATAAAGACTTTAAGTTTGAAAAGGCAATTGATCTTTACCAAGAACTTGCAGATAATAAACGCAAGCCTTCATTGCATGTAGTCCAACGATTGGCGGACAGTTATTTTAATATGAGCAAGTACCAACAAGCTAAAGATTGGTATTTAAAACTATATGCCATTCAAGGGAAAAATGTTGGTGAGAGCAATGTTATCAAACTCGTACAATGCCTTAAGTCCAGTATGGAGCCTGAAAAAGCAGATGAATTGCTCAGGAGTTTTTATTCGGACAAGAACAGGTTAAGTATGATAATGGCTCAGAAAGAGCAATTGGAAATGTTGGCAAAAGAGAAAGCAAGATTCGAAATAAGCATACTGCCTTTTAATAGTGATAAATCAGATTTTGCACCGACTTTTTTTAACGAGATGCTCATTTTTACTTCGGCAAGGGATACGTTGAGTGCAAATGGAAGGCTGTACCCCTGGAACAACCAACCTTATTTGGATATTTATTTAACCGACCCGGATAATATGAATTTTGTTCCTGAAAAGTTTTTGTCTAATCTGGTTTCTGAATATCATGATTCCAACGTGGCGTCCGCTCCTGGATCCAAAACAGTTTATTTTACAAGGAACTATATCAAAAAAAATAGACTTAGCGCAAACCAAGAAGGACTATCCAATATGCAAATATTAAAGGGGAGTATTCGGCAAAACAATTTAATAGGTGTCACTTCCTTGTCCTTCAATAGTCAAAATTACTCTTGCGGGCACCCAGCTCTAAGTCCTGATGGTAAATATTTATACTTTACCTCTAACATGCCGGGAGGGTATGGCGATAGTGATATTTACGTGGTGGAACTAGGTATGAACGGTGAACCAATTGCCCCTCCTGTAAATCTTGGCCCCGAAATCAATACCAAAGGAAGGGAAATGTTTCCGTACATGGATGGGGATGTTCTTTATTTTTCATCGGATGGACACTATGGATTGGGAGGCTTGGATATGTTTGCTTCCAAAATGAATACAGCGTACTCATTTGAATTGCCTTTAAATCTTGGAGAACCCATAAATGGAAATATGGATGATTTTTCCATGGTTTACAATGCTAAGAAAGATTATGGATATTTTGCATCCAATAGGTTTGGAGGTGTTGGGGATGATGATGTTTATCGGGTCAATAAGGCTAAAGCGGTAAATTGTTTGGTCTATTCCGGATATGTTCTAAATAAAAAAAATGGAGAGCCTATACCTCTTGCGAATCTGGAGTTGTATGATATGGAAACAGGGTCTAGTCAAAGCTTTTTAACAGATGGAGATGGGTATTTTAATGTAACCCTACCTTGTAATAAAGAAAATAAGCTTGTGTTTTCAAAGCCTCGCTTTACCAAAGAGGAGGTTTTGATTACTACTGGCGAAAATCCCGAAAAGCCAGCAAAGGAGAATATGGTTTACTTGACCCCTTTTGAAAGTTTGGTGGTCAAGGAAGGCAATGTTGAAAAAATCAATGTGAATCCTATCTATTTTGAATATGATAAATATAATATTACCCCACGAGCAAAAATAGAACTGGAAAAGGTGCTTTTTGCAATGAGGGAATTTCCTGAAATAAAAATAAAGATTGAATCTCATACAGATGCAAGAGGTACTGATCAATACAACTTTGAACTATCCGACAACCGGGCAAAATCAACAATGCGATATCTCATATCAAAAGGTATTGATCACGAAAGGATAGTAAGTGCCAATGGTTATGGAGAATATCGACTAAAAAACCGTTGTGCCAATGGAGTTGAATGTAGTGAGCAGGAACATTTAGAGAATCGAAGATCCGATTTTATTATTGTTGAAAAGACCTCTAAATTGTCGGATAAAACATCAGATTGGTAACTCTCCAAGAGGGTAGGATCTAGTAGTTGTTACTCTATTTAAATATAGGTGGTAAGGTTGGCTTTTATTTACTTTCTTGCTATGTTGCAGTTTCTGGAACAATAAAAAAAGCCCCCGAAAAATCGGGGGCTTTTTGCTTTATAGGGTTATCGACTCCCCAATATCGGGCAAGAGTAGTTTCTTTCCTTTTTTATCAAAGTGCTCCACCGCTTTTGTCTTGTCAATTTTGATGGGCGGGAATGTATCGTAATGATATCCCAATACTTGATTACAGGCAACAAAATCACTTGCTATGGCAGCATCTTCGTAACCCATGGTAAAATTATCTCCGATCGGTAGAATTGCAATATCCAATTTGGGGCAGGTCAAAGGGATAAGCTCCATATCCTTGGTCAATGCAGTGTCCCCAGCAATATAAACGCATTTGGAGTCATCATAAATTACAAAGCCCCCTGGATTGCCACCATTGCTCCCATCTGGCAACACGCTGGAGTGGATGGCGTTTACGTATTTGACGGTCCCAAAATCAAACGAATATTTTCCACCATGGTTCATTGGGTGACCTTCCAACCCCTTTTCCCCAAACCACGAAATAATTTCAAAATTAGAGACCAAGACTGCATCTGGGTTGTTTTTTAAAACGGCTTCAACGTCCAGAACATGATCTTGATGACCGTGGGTTACAAATACATAATCTACCTTAAGACTATCGATGTCAATTTTGGAGGCTAATTCATTTCCGGTGATAAAAGGGTCGAACAAAATTTTCTTGCCGTTCATCTCTACTAATAAAGTAGCGTGACCTAAATAGGTTATTTTCATAATATGATGTTTTTATCAGATTTTAAATGTAGCTGTAATAAGAAGTACTTTTTGTTGTATAAATTTAGTAAGAACGCACGGCAATATCAATTCCACTTAAATTTTTTGAACCCGAAAATATGGAATGCAGAAAAAGCGATTACCTTTGCAGCATGATCGCAACAATTTGCAGAAAAGCCCATTTTAACGCAGCTCATAGGCTCCATAATCCTAATTGGAGCAATGAGAAGAACATTGAGGTGTTCGGAAAATGCAACAGCCCAAGTTACCATGGTCACAATTTTGATCTTGAGGTGAGAATTAAGGGCGAAGTCGATCCGGATACTGGATTTGTGATGGATCTAGCGGAACTGGGAACTTTGATCAAGGATGAGGTCGAGGAACGTTTTGACCATAAAAATTTGAATGAGGACTGTCCTGAGTTTGAGAATCTATTGCCCACAACTGAATATTTTGTAAAAGTTATCTACGATATTCTAAAGCCTAGACTTAAAAAAGGACAATTACTGCACATTACTTTGCACGAGACATCAAAGAACTCTGCGGAGTATGGAGATTGGGATTAATTTCCGATATTGCAGCCCGTTTCTAAAAGGGATATTAGCTCAGTTGGTTTAGAGCGCTGCCTTGACAGGGCAGAGGTCACTGGTTCGAATCCAGTATATCCCACTTTTCTTTCCTATTTACAGAATATCCAAAACCCGTTCTAGGGCCATACCGCGAGAGCCTTTTATAAGTAAATTGCCTTTTTCTAAAGGATTTTTAAGGAGATGTTCTTTTAAGTCATCAAAAGTATTGAGCTTGTTCAAGGTAGTATTGGTGCCAAAAAAGTTGGTGCCCACAAGGTAAACATTGTCAAAGTGCAGTGTCTCGGCCAATTCAGCGATGGCCTGATGCTCTTCTTTGGCAGTACTGCCCAGTTCAAACATATCCCCAATAATTATGGTTTTTGGATGATTGGGCATGGAGTCAAAATTTTCCAGAGCGGCTTTCATACTGGTAGGGTTTGCATTGTAAGCGTCCAGAATAATGGAAAACCCATTTTTGGTAAGTATCTGGGAGCGGTTGTTCCGTGGTTGATAGGATGTTATGGCAGATTTAATGTCATCCAATGGAACATTAAAATACTTGCCCATTAGAATGGCTGCACAGCAATTGGTAAAGTTGTATTTGCCTACTAGCTGTGTGTTTACCTTTGTTCCTTCAAACTCCAAAGAGACAAAAGGATCGACCCCTAAAAATATGATGTTATAAAATTGATGGTCTTGGGTGCTGAACCCATTTTTTTTTGTGTAGGCATTCAGTTTTTCTTTTTGGATACTGTCATCAGCATTAAAAAAGATGTGTTTGTTGTTGCTGATAAGATAATCGTATAGTTCGCTCTTACCTTGTATTACTCCTTCCACGCCACCAAAACCCTCCAGATGGGCTTTGCCAAAATTGGTGATATAACCAAAATCTGGTTGGGCTATATTGCTCAAAGCAGCAATTTCCTTTTTGTGGTTGGCGCCCATTTCCACAATGGCAATTTCAGTATCTTCTTTAATGGATAGTAGGGTCAAAGGAACGCCAATATGGTTGTTGAGATTGCCCACGGTAGCGATGGTCCTGTATTTTTTGGAAAGCACCGCATTAATGAGCTCTTTGGTCGTGGTTTTCCCATTGCTCCCTGTTAAGGATACAATTCTGGCATTGGAATAGTGTCTGTGAAAAGTGGCCAATTGCTGTAATGTGGTCAATACATCTTCGCAAACCACAAATTGGTCCGAAGTCTTGTAAGATGCATCATCAATAATGGCATAGGCGGCGCCTTTGTCCAAAGCATCTTGGGCAAAAGCATTACCGTTAAAATTTGGTCCTTTAAGAGCAAAAAACAAACAGTTGTCCGTAATTTTTCGTGTGTCCGTCGATATTGTTGGATGCGCCAAAAATAGCGCGTGCAATTCCTCTATTGTCATAAATCGAAGATAAAAAAAAGCCCCGACCTTTTTGGCCGGGGCTTTTTAAAATACTCAAGAAGTTATTTTATCTCGCCTTTTTGTGGCGTACTGTTTTCTTTGATTTGGATTTTGATCCTACTCTGGACATTGCACATCTAAATCCGATATCGTCCGTTGCCATGTATTGCGGCAAATATCTACGCTGTGCAGGGTCTAGCCAGAATGCACGGTCTCTCCACGATCCACCTTTGTAAACTCTAACTTCGTTGTTGATCAATGAAGTTCTGTAGTTGGATTCATCGTACTGGCGAACAAGCTCTCCCTCTTCGTTACGCTCTACCTTGTGCTGAGGTGAATCGTACATTTTTCGGTTGTCCTCCTCGTCGCTAAAGCGTGTAAAGAATCTAGAGGAGCCTGCGTCTCCATCTCTGAAACCTCTGTTGTCGCTCTTGTCAAAATTTGTTCTTAAATAAGTCTCCTGATCGGTAACAGGAACCTCTTTGATTTCGCCAGGAAGATTTATGGCAACGATTTTACCGTTCGGTAGTGTATCGTACACAATTTTATCTTCAAGGATTTCAACTTTACCATCTTCGCCGATCGCTTTTTTCATGAAAACGTTTCCACGGTAGTAGTTAAAATCACTGATTTCATCATCAACAATGGGGCGGTAAACATCGGCGACCCATTCGTTTACGTTACCGGCCATATCGTACAGGCCAAAATCGTTTGGCTTATAGGATTTTACCTGTCCTGTAATATCGGCACCATCATCCGACCATCCGGCGATTCCGCCGTAATCACCTTTACCTTGTTTAAAGTTGGCCAACTGGTCACCACGTCCTACACGTTGTCCATTTCTGGTGTAATCACCGTCCCATGGATATTTTTTTCTACCTCTGTAGTTATTGTATTCTCTTGATCCAACAAGTGCCTGTGCGGCATATTCCCACTCTGTTTCGGTAGGTAGTCGGTACTCGGGCATAATTACTCCACTACTTCTTTTTGCAAAAGTGTTAGTGGAATCTCTCTTTTGTTTTCCCTGCAGTGAATCAATTTGTCCACCATATACAGATTCAGGATTGTTAAGGTAAGCTTCGGTGCTAAAAGTGCCTTGAATGTCACCGTTCAGTACTTTGTACTTGGCATCTTGGGCCAAATATCCTTCACGCTCGAGCATAACCTCGTTTACCCTGTCGGTTCTCCACTCGGCATATTGGGTGGCCTGCACCCAGTTAACGCCCACCACTGGGTATTCTGCATAAGCAGGATGCCTTAGGTAGTTATTGGTCATGGTTTCGTTAAAGCCCAATCGGTTTCTCCATACCAAAGTATCTGGAAGAGCGCCTTGGTATATATTGGCATAATTTGGATTTTCTTGAGGATATACTTCCTTCAAATAATCCAAGTATTCCAAATACATTACGTTTGTCACTTCCGTTTCATCCATATAAAAGGACTGTACGTGTTGCTGGGTCGGAGTATTGTTCCAATCGTGCATTATATCGTCCTGAACTTTACCTTTGGTAAAAGTTCCACCCTCTATAAATACTGTTCCTGGAGGAGTTTCCTGCTCTTTGAAGTCCGAATTGTATTGAAATCCCCCTTCTTTAGCATTGATTTTCCAACCAGTGGCTCTGGAGACATTCTTGGATGAGGAAGAGTTTTTACAACTTGAAAAACTTCCCATCACAACGGCGCAAGAAAGTACAACTTTGATTAAGTGTTTTTTCATAATTTGGGCTTGAGTACTTTAAAACTCAGGGTCTATACCCTCAGTAACTTCAATTTGTTTTGATTTTTTAGAATCTTTCGATGGCATTAAAACGGCGTTTTTGCCATTATATTTTGTACACATCAAATATTTATGGCAATGCCACAAATGGCACATGCTACACTTCACTAACGGAGAAGGTGCCAAATTAGTATGAAAACCTTTCTTTTTAACGAATTCGCCTCGATGCAGATATCGTATGGAATCCTTGGTGCCAAAAAAAATACCGGTGATTACAAGAATTTATGGAAATGAACGTTAACATGTAATAATCCAACAGGTTTATTTTAGACCGCGAACTTTGCTAAACGCTAAATACTTATAATGAAAAAGTTACTCGTATTAGTAGTAATACTTGCTATTGCCCCATGGGTGAACGCACAACAGGAAAGAGCTATCACCACTGCCGTACCATTTTTGACCATAGCTGCGGATGCAAGGGCTTCCGGTATGGGGGATATGGGAGTTGCTACATCTTTTGATGCTTATTCCCAACAATGGAACCCTGCCAAGTATGCTTTTGCAAACCAAAAATCTGGAGTAGGGATTAGTTATACCCCATATTTGGAAACCATTGTTAACGATGTATCCTTATTAAATGCCAATTATTATAATAAGTTGAACGATAGAAGCGCTTTTGCTTTTGGACTTCGTTATTTTGGTTTGGGGGAAATTGAATTAAGACAAACCATAGATCAAGATGCTACTTTGGTAAAGCCCAATGAGTTTGCTTTGGATGGGTCGTATTCACTGAAATTGAGCCAGACATTTTCTATGGCAGTTGGGGGGAGATTTATAAGTTCCAACCTAAGGTTTCAAGATGGTACTCAGGATTCACGGGCTGCAAACGCCTTTGCGGTCGATATAGCTGGTTTTTACAGATCTAGGGAAATTGCATATAGCAACTACGATGGTCGTTGGAGGTTTGGTTTCAATATTTCCAATATAGGAGGCTCACTTCAATATGATGAAGGAGGGCAAGAAAACTTTTTGCCTACCAATCTAAAATTTGGTGGAGGATTTGATTTCATTTTTGATGCGGACAACGTTTTGGCCATTAATACCGAGTTCAATAAATTATTGGTGCCCACTCCGCGCGATTTTAACGGAGACGGGGATATTACCATTGAAGACAATGATGAGTATCAAAACATCAGTTTTTTCAATGGTATTTTTGAATCTTTTGGAGATGCGCCAGATGGTTTCAGTGAAGAATTGAAAGAAGTTACTTGGGCGCTTGGAGCAGAATATAGGTTCAGGGAAGCTTTTATGCTCCGAAGTGGTTACTTTAACGAAAGTGAGGAAAAAGGCTCTAGAAAGTTCTTTACTCTGGGTGCCGGATTTAAATTTAAATCGGCCCAAATAGATCTTTCTTATCTGTTTTCAACCTCGCAAGTTAGAAACCCATTGGAAAACACTTTGCGATTTTCGTTATCCTTTGATTTTG
The DNA here is from genome assembly GCA_018222835.1 of Algicola sp. GTDB lineage: Bacteria > Bacteroidota > Bacteroidia > Flavobacteriales > Flavobacteriaceae > Flagellimonas. The sequence continues at coordinate 27,139 of JAAEZN010000022.1, forward strand.
GAGAAGAATTCTTCAACGATTAGGCACATATAAAAAGACATATGGAAAAACCTGTCCCTTGGGCAGGTTTTCTTATTTTTGATATACACCTGAAAAGACACATGGAGAAAAAGAAAATTGATTTTGAACTGCTCATTTATGAGAATATAAATGAGCTGTCACAAAACGACCAAGAATTGTTAGAAAAAGCCAAAGCGGCAATGGGGAATGCTTATGCGCCCTATTCCAAGTTCAAGGTAGGTGCTGCGGTTCTTTTGGAAAATGGAGAGGTGGTGATTGGGAGCAATCAAGAAAACGCCTCTTACCCTTCAGGGCTATGTGCGGAGCGGGTCGCCGTATTTCATGCAGGGGCCGAATATCCGGGAGTTGCCATTATTTCGGTTGCCATAATTGCCTCGTCCTCTTTGCACGAGGTAGCCATACCGGCGGCGCCATGTGGTAATTGTAGGCAATCCATAATTGAGTACGAACAGAAGCAAAAATCATCAATTTCAATTCTGATGGGGGTGCCGAACGGACCGGTTTACAAATGTGCTTCCATGTCCGATATTTTGCCATTGGCATTTAATAGCTCTTTTTTGAGCGATTCTTAATTCAATTCTTTTTCCAAAAACAGATATATATGTATTTTTGCTCTTCCCTGGCGCAGGGCGAATTCATGTAATATCACTGTAGATGAAAAAAATCACCAAAGAAGTTTACCTTAAATGGTACGAGGACATGTTATTCTGGAGAAAATTCGAGGATAAACTTGCCGCTGTATATATACAACAAAAAGTAAGAGGGTTTTTGCACCTCTATAATGGTCAAGAAGCTGTACTTGCTGGTGCATTGCACGCAATGGACCTAGAAAAGGACCGTATGATCACGGCTTATCGAAATCACGTTCAACCGATTGGTATGGGTGTAGATCCAAGAAAGGTGATGGCAGAGCTTTATGGGAAAGTAACGGGAACATCCAAAGGTATGGGGGGTTCTATGCACATTTTTTCTAAAGAGCACCGTTTTTACGGCGGACATGGAATCGTAGGAGGGCAAATACCTTTGGGTGCTGGATTGGCGTTCGGCGACAAGTATTTTAAAAGAGATTCGGTGACCTTGTGTTATATGGGCGATGGTGCAGTGCGTCAAGGAGCGCTCCACGAAGCTTTTAACTTGGCCATGTTATGGCAATTGCCCGTAGTTTTTATTTGTGAGAACAATGGTTATGCTATGGGTACATCTGTTGCAAGAACATCCTACTCCACAGATATTTGGAAATTGGGTCTTGGATACGAAATGCCTTGTGGACCTGTTGATGGAATGGACCCGGCAATCGTAGCTAAAGAAATGGATAAGGCCATCGAACGTGCAAGAACAGGAGGAGGGCCAACTTTCTTGGAGATGAAGACTTACCGTTATCGTGGCCACTCCATGTCGGATGCCCAGCATTACAGAACAAAAGAAGAAGTAGAAGAGTATAAAAAGATAGATCCTATTACTCAAGTAAAAGATGTAATCTTGGAGAAAGGATATGCCTCTGAAGATGATCTTAAAGAGATAGATAAAAGAGTGAAGGACTTGGTGAAGGAATGTGAAAAATTCGCTGAAGAATCGGATTTTCCACCATTGGAACAATTGTACGACACTGTTTACGAGCAAGAAGACTATCCATTTTTACAACATAAATTATAATTAGATGGCAGAAGTAATCAACATGCCTAGATTGAGCGACACCATGGAAGAAGGAACCGTGGCAAAATGGCTCAAGAACGTAGGGGACAAAGTCGAAGAGGGAGATATTTTGGCCGAAATCGAAACGGATAAGGCCACTATGGAGTTTGAATCCTTCCACGAAGGAACTTTGCTTCATATCGGAATAGAAGAAGGTGATGGTGCCCCGGTTGATTCACTTTTGGCAATTATTGGTGAAGAGGGAGAAGATATCTCCGCGCTTTTGAGCGGTAATTCAAATGCCTCTGCCCATCAAGAAGATGCCCCGTCAGTATCTGAAGAAAGTTCGGAGGTTCCTGCAGAATCTGTAGAGGTTCCTGAAGGAGTGGAAATTGTTACCATGCCTAGATTGAGCGACACTATGGAGGAAGGAACCGTTGCCAGCTGGTTGAAAAGTGTAGGCGACGATGTGGAAGAAGGTGATATATTGGCAGAGATCGAAACGGATAAGGCCACTATGGAATTTGAATCCTTCTATTCTGGAACTCTGCTGCATATTGGTATTCAGGAAGGCGAAGGTGCCCCGGTTGATTCCCTATTGGCTATAATAGGGCCAAAAGGAACAGATGTGGATGCAGTACTGAAATCACAAGCATCTGGAGGATCGTCCAAAAACCCTCCCAAAAAAGAAGAATCAAAAGAAGATGCCTCAAAAGCTGAGGAATCCTCAAATAAAACCGAAACAACAACTGTCCAAAATGGCCAACGCATTTTTGCTTCGCCATTGGCCAAAAAAATAGCTGAGGAAAAAGGTGTTGACTTGGCCCAAGTAAAGGGAACAGGAGATGGAGGTAGAATTGTAAAAAAGGATATAGAGAACTTTAAGCCTTCTCAGTCGGCTCCGGTAGCGGAGAAATCTGCAGAGCCTACTACAACGGTAGCTCCAGTAAGCATACCTGTTGGTGAAGAAAGTATTGAAGAGGTGAAAAACTCAACAATGCGCAAGGTGATCGCCAAGCGTTTGGGCGAATCTAAATTCTCTGCACCTCATTACTATCTTACTATCGAAGTGGACATGGACAATGCAAAAGCATCCCGTTCACAGATCAATGGTTTGCCGGATACAAAAGTATCTTTCAACGATATGGTGTTGAAGGCTTGTGCCATGGCACTTAAAAAGCACCCACAAGTAAACACGTCTTGGAACGGAGATACCACAGTCTATAAGCATCACGTACACATGGGGGTTGCAGTAGCTGTGGATGAAGGCCTCGTGGTTCCTGTGATTAAATTTGCCGATCAGTTGAGTTTGACCCAGCTTGGTTCAGCAGTTAAGGATTTGGCAGGAAGAGCAAGGAGCAAGAAAATCAAGCCAGACGAAATGGAAGGAAGTACCTTTACCGTTTCCAATTTGGGTATGTTCGGTATTTTGGAATTCACTTCCATTATAAACCAGCCCAACTCGGCAATCTTGTCGGTAGGCGCCATTGTGGACAAGCCAGTGGTTAAAAATGGTGAAATAGTTGTGGGCAGTACCATGAAAATCACCTTGGCCTGTGATCATAGAACAGTCGATGGGGCAACAGGGGCTCAGTTCCTTCAAACATTGAGGGCGTATTTGGAGAATCCTGTTACCATGCTAGCGTAAATAGTTAGGAAGATTCCATAACTTGCATATAGAAAAGCATCCTTTTAAGGATGCTTTTTTTATCTTTAGAAAATTTCAAAAGCGAAAATATGAAGATTGTAATCTGTGCATTGGCAACCCTATTTGCGGTGAATTCCGGGTTTACTCAAG
>JAAEZN010000022.1:30599-43001 GCA_018222835.1 Algicola sp.
AAGTTGAATCTGCTGCCTTACCAGTTTCTAAAGAGGCCTTTACCAATGCAGAACGCGTCGGAGAAATGATGAATTATTTAGCCTCCAATGATCTTAAAGGAAGGGACTCTGGAAGCGAGGGGATAGAGATGGCGGCGACATATATCGAGAACTATTTTACATCATATAGATTAGAGCCCTATTTTGAATCCTATCGAGATACGTTATCAAACTTTGAAAAACCCTCTTTTAATATTGTAGGGATGATCGAAGGGAACGATCCGGAATTAAAGGATGAGTATATTCTTATTGGTGCCCATTATGACCATATTGGTATCATAGATCCCGAAAACGGGGACAATATAGCCAACGGAGCAAATGATAATGCTTCCGGAACCGTTTCGGTTTTGGAATTGGCCCGTTATTTTGGTACACAAAAAACCAATAAGCGCAGTTTGATTTTTGCCCTGTTCAGTGCAGAGGAAAAAGGATTGTTGGGGTCAAAGCATTTGGCCAAAAAATTAAAGGAGGAAAATCTGAACCTATACACTATGCTCAATTTTGAAATGACAGGTGTGCCGATGAATCAGAAAGATTATACGGTTTATATCACTGGATACGAAATGTCGAATTTAGCGGAAGTGAGTAACGCCCATGCTAAGGAAAAATTGGTTGGGTTTTTACCAACTGCCAAGGAGTTCAATCTTTTCCAGCGATCGGACAATTATCCATTTTATCAAGAGTTTGAAGTGCCTTCGCATACCTTCTGCTCTTTTGATTTTACCAATTATGCGTTCTATCACAAAGTAGGTGACGAGGTATCGTTGATGGATTTTGAGCATATGGCTACTTTGGTGAACAAAACAATACCAGTAATCGAGGGCATCACCAATGCGCCGACCCAAGAGGTTAAATTGACTAAATAGATGGTATTGTACATCCTTTGACGAAGGATGGTACATCTTTTTCAATTTTAGTATAGGGCAATTTTGGTCAGGGGTATCTGGCAAACAGCTTACAATAAGTGACGGGCTCTTGCTTTGGTAGGGATGAAAATCAAAAAAAGTAAAATGGCAAACATAATTATAACAGGAACAAGTAGGGGAATAGGATTTGAGCTAGTTAAACTTTTTGCCCAAGAGGGACACGAAGTTTTGGCGCTGTCTCGTAATGTAGAACCTGTAAAGGGTTTGGGCTTGTCCAACGTTCATTGTTTTCCGTTTGATTTGGGAAACCCGAACGATTTTGAAAAAGTAAAGGAATTTCTCCAACAATGGAACGCGGTGGATGTACTGATTAACAACGCCGGTAGTTTATTGAACAAACGGTTTATGGAGACAACTAGCGAAGAATTTGAAAGTGTTTACAAAGTAAACGTGTTTGGAGTAGCAGAGATGACCAAGACCATACTCCCTGCGATGGGAAAGGAAGGTCATGTGGTTACTATAAGTTCTATGGGCGGGGTACAGGGTAGTATGAAGTTTCCCGGGTTATCCGCTTACAGTTCCAGCAAAGGTGCTGTAATTACCTTGACCGAACTCTTGGCCGAAGAATACAAGGAAACAGGCCCAAGTTTTAATGTATTGGCTTTGGGAGCAGTACAAACGGAGATGTTGGAAGAAGCGTTCCCCGGGTACAAAGCGCCAGTGACAGCTCTGGGAATGGCTGCTTACATTAAAGATTTTGCACTTACGGGCCAAAAACTCTACAATGGAAAGTTATTGCAAGTGAGCAATAGTACGCCTTAGTTTTGTAAGTGAGAGCATTGTATGGATAACATGTAACTTTATCCCTGTGAACAATACCCTTAAAAAATATCTTCCGGAACTTGCTGTGTCGCCCTGTTTTGAGCTTATAAAAGAGCATGGGGTCCACTTAAAAATTGTAGATCATAGGGTCACAAGGCATGGGGATTACCGCAGATTGCCCAATGGTTTGCATCAAATTACGGTAAATGCTTCCCTAAATAAGTACCGGTTCCTAATTACGCTCGTCCACGAAATTGCGCATTTGGTGGCCTTTGAGACATATGGTCGTCGAATAAAACCGCACGGGGCAGAATGGAAACGTACCTTTCAACTTTTAATGGTTCCATTTATTCGGCCAGAAGTATTTCCATCTCAACTATTGCCAATAATTGCGAATCATTTTAAAAGTCCAAAAGCGAGCAGTAGCACGGACGCCCGGTTGTCCATCGCTCTCAAGGCTTTTGATGATGAAGAACGAAAAAACAGCTATGTGTACGAGTTGCCACAAGGGAGTATTTTTAGATTGTACAATGGTAGGTTGTTCAAAAAAGGAAGTAAAAAAGTAAAACGTTACGAATGTGTGGAGTTGTCAACGGGGAGGTTATATTTGTTTCAGCCCAACGCAGAGGTTGAGTTGGTTCAAGATGTATCTGGATAACTAGCGTACAAATTTAAAAACAGCAACATGAACAAGAATTATTATGCAGTTTTAATGGCAGGCGGAGTTGGTTCACGATTTTGGCCGGTAAGCACAACATCCAATCCAAAACAGTTCCACGATATGCTCGGAACAGGAAAAACTTTGATTCAGAAAACCTTTGACCGATTGAACAGGTTTATTCCGACCGAAAACATCTTGATATTGACCAACGAACGTTACAATGATCTGGTATTGGAGCAATTGCCTATGGTGAAACAGGAACAGGTAGTTTTGGAGCCTGCCATGCGAAATACGGCACCTTGTATTTTATATGCTTCCCTTAAAATCCAAAAAATGAACTCCAATGCGGTTATGATCGTGGCGCCAAGTGATCATTGGATAGAGGATGAAGAAGCATTTGAAAAAGATGTGATTACTTGTTTTGATAAATGCGAAAAAGAAAATGCCCTTTGCACGCTTGGAATCCAACCTACATTTCCGAATACTGGCTTTGGTTACATCGAATTTGAAAAAAATGGTGACAAAAATCTAAAAAACGTGTCACAGTTCAGGGAAAAGCCGGATTATGAAACGGCAAAGGAGTTTCTGGCACAGGGTAACTTTCTTTGGAACGCAGGTATATTTATGTGGAGTGTAGAGACTATCGTAAATGCTTTCAAAAAATATCAGCCAAGTCAGTACAAATTATTCGAAGAGGGCATTTCCTGTTACAACACTAATAAAGAGAGAGCCTTTATCCAAGAAAATTATGCCAAGGCAGAAAACATATCCATTGATTATGCTATCTTGGAGCAATCCAAGGCCATTTATACATTGCCGGCAACTTTCGATTGGAACGATCTGGGAACTTGGGGCGCTTTGTACGATAAATTGGAAAAGGATAATGAAGAGAATGCTGTGGTAAATGCTCAAGTAGTCTTGGACAATGCCAAAGGCAACATGATTCGATCACCAAAAGGGAAGGTGGTCGTAGTGGATGGATTGGAAGATTATATTATTGTGGATAAAGAAGAAGTACTTTTAATTTATCCAAAGAATAAACAACAGGATATTAAAAAAGTTTTGAGCCAGGTAAAGGATAAGTTTGGCGATCAGTTTGCGTAACACATGAACGAAAATCAAAAAAATGTAGCAGCACCTTCCGGACAGGATAGTGGAGATGAGATAAAAAAAGACTTGAAAGGACTCTTGGGCAGTGTCCGGAAATTTCTTTCAGAACTTTTGGAAATTCGTTCCAATACCGATGCCGCGGCCACAAAGGAATCCATTAATGCGGATATCCCTTTTAAGGGACATACCTCTTGGATTTTGGTATGTTCCATATTTATAGCATCCATCGGATTAAATGCCAATTCTACCGCTGTGGTTATCGGAGCAATGTTAATATCTCCCCTAATGGGCCCTATTTTGGGAATGGGCATGTCCTTGGCCATAAACGATATCGATACCCTAAGACGTTCCCTTAAGAACTTTACCGTAATGGTGGTATTAAGTGTGATTACGGCTTTTTTGTTTTTTTACCTTTTTCCTTTAAGGGACGAATCTTCCGAGCTTTTGGCGAGGACCAAACCGGATATCCGTGATGTGCTCATCGCATTTTTTGGCGGACTGGCCCTTGTTATCGCTAGAGCTAAAAAAGGCACCATTGCCAGTGTAATTTTCGGTGTGGCCATTGCAACGGCCCTTATGCCACCTTTATGCACTGTTGGTTTTGGGTTGGCCATTGGCAAGCCTTGGTATGCCGCGGGAGCCATGTATCTGTTCATTATCAATACCATTTTTATTGGATTGGCCACATTTTTGGTCATTAAGTACCTGCGTTTTCCTATGGTGCGGTACGCCAATTCACAACGAAGAAGGATGATTGCGCGTTTGGCATCCATAACCGGTATTTTGGTTATGATTCCTGCTGGTTTTACATTTTACCAAGTGTTCCAAGAATCACTGTTTAAAAAGCAAGCACAAGAATTTTTGCAGGATACTGTAGAGATGTACCAATTTGATGGTTCTGGAAGATATGTGGATAACTTGACTAAATTGGAATATGTAGATGATGGTGAATCTTTGGTAGAGGTTGTATTTATGGGTGATGAATTGATTCCTGATAACGTGATCAATACATGGAGAACACAAAAGAACCAGTTTTCAAGATTAAAAAATGCCGAACTGCATATTATTCAAGGAGGAAGGGACGATTCCGAAGAAAAGTTCAACTATGTTAGCGAACTCTACGAGAAGAACAAAGCGGAATTACTGAACAAGGATGAGCAAATCAGATTGTTAGAAGAGGAATTGGCAATTTTGACAAGAAATGTGGGCAAACAAATTCCATTTCGGGAAATTAGCGCCGAAGCCAAGGCCAATTATGAAAATATTGATGCACTTGGATTTTCGTACCTTATAAAAACCGATTTCAATAAGCTGGATACGGTACCCGTTTTTGAAGTAAAATGGAAGGATGGGTTACGAGCCAATCAAAAAGAAACGGATGCCAAAAAAATGTTAGCTTGGTTAAAACTTCGTTTGCAAGACAGTACGTTGGTAATCAAAGAAGTAAATTAGATGTCTGATGTCTGATGTCAATTCCGCTCTTCGATATACATTTGTCTCACTTTTTTAAAAAGCTCGGAAGAATAGACAAAATCGGTAACCGCGGTATTTTCTGTTTTAAAGATTTCATTATTAGTGCCCTCCCACTCTTTGAGGCCATTTTTTAGAAAAATGATTTTTTCCCCAATTTCCATAACCGAGTTCATGTCGTGAGTGTTTATCACGGTCGTAATGTCGTATTCTTGGGTAATTTCATGAATCAAATTATCGATTAAAATAGCAGTTTTTGGATCGAGGCCGGAATTTGGCTCGTCGCAAAACAAGTATTTGGGATTCATAACAATGGCTCTTGCAATGGCAACCCTTTTCTGCATTCCCCCGGAAATTTCGGCCGGGTATCTTTTGTGGGCATCAATTAGGTTGACACGTTTCAAAACAAAATCCACACGATCTTGTTTTTCGGACTGCGATTGGTTGGTGAACATATCCAAAGGGAACATAACATTGCCCTCCACTGTCATCGAATCAAAAAGGGCGCTGCCCTGGAATACCATTCCCATTTCTTGACGGAGGTTTCTTCTTTCTTTGATAGAAAGCTTGGAGTAGTATTGCCCATTGTAGCAAATTTGTCCTTCATCCGGCTCAAAAAGTCCAAGCAAACATTTAATAAAAACGGTTTTGCCCGAACCACTCTGCCCAATGATCAAATTGGTCTTGCCTTTTTCAAATACTGTGGAAACACCTTTTAACACATGGTTCTCTCCAAAAGATTTATGGATGTTCTCTACTTGTATCATCAGCCCAGTAACAATTGAGTTAATACATAGTTCAAAATAATAATTACCACACTTGTCCAAACAAAGGAAGTGGTACTGGCCTTTCCAACCTCCAAAGCGCCACCCTTCATGTAAAATCCGTGGTAAGATGGCACGGTGGCTATCGCAAAGGCGAACACAATAGATTTTATAAAGGCATAGGTAACATGGTATGGGTCAAAATCCATTTGTAGTCCTTGTATAAAATCACCACTGGGAGCAAAACCACCAAATACGGCTGCGACCCACCCGCCCAAAATTCCAACAAACATGGAAATTGCGACTGCAAAAGGGTACATCATGGTTGCAACAATTTTTGGAAAAACAAGATAGTTCAACGAGTTGATGCCCATAACCTCGAGAGCATCGATCTGTTCTGTTACCCGCATGGTTCCTATGCTGGATGTAATGTACGAACCCACCTTTCCTGCCATGATGATGGAGGTGAAGGTAGGGGCAAATTCCAAGATTACCGATTGCCTTGTGGCAAACCCGATCAGACTTTTTGGTAAAAGGGGATTGTTTAGGTTCAGTGCGGTTTGTATAGTGACCACGCCTCCAATAAAAAAGGATATAAATATGATGATGCCCATTGCACCAAAAATAAGCTCATCGATTTCCTTGAGGATCAAGGTCTTCATAATGCGCCACTTGGTAGGTTTTTTAAATACTTCCCAAATCATGATGAAGTATTTTCCAATCGCTTCTAGGTATTTCATGCGTTTTATGGACTTGAGATGATAAAAATAAGAATATTGTTAAGCATTTAACCTTGAATTAAATTTTTAAAAGAGATAAATCAATAGTTTTGTCCTTATTTTGAATAAATCCCTAGCATGAGAACAACCAACCTTATTGTTTCTATTTTAACATTGTGCATGATCAGTTTTACTTATGGTCAGCGCAAAAAAAAGAATGTTGCCGAAGTACAGCCCAAAGCTATAGCCCAATCACCTAAATTAGTAGTGGGTATTGTCGTAGATCAAATGCGCTACGATTATTTGACCCGTTTTTGGGATCAATACGGTGAAGGAGGTTTTAAAAGATTGGTAAATGATGGATTTAACTGTAAGAACCATCATTTTAACTATGCGCCGACTAGTACGGGTCCTGGGCACGCCTCTGTATATACCGGCTCAACTCCGTCCATGCATGGAATAATTGGCAATAATTGGTTTGATAAGGAATTGGATGCGGATGTTTATTGTGCAGGAGATGACAGTTATACATCTGTTGGGACAACCTCAGATGCAGGGCAAATGTCGCCCCACAGAATGCTAACAACTACCATTACAGATCAGTTGCGATTGCATACCCAAAAGCGGGGAAAAGTAATTGGTGTTGCCCTAAAGGATAGGGGAGCCGTTCTTCCTGCAGGGCATTCGGCCAATGCCGCCTATTGGTTTGAAGGAGGTGAAACGGGCAACTGGATCACCAGTTCATATTATATGGACGAACTGCCACAATGGGTATCGGATTTTAATGCCTCAGAAGTTGTTGAAGCCTATAAAAAGCCTTGGAGTACACTTAAACCCATTGAGACTTATGTGGAAAGCGGATTGGATGTCAATAAGTATGAAGGTAAATTCAAAGGGGAGACGAACAGTGGTTTTCCGCATAATCTTCCAGCATTGTGGGATGAAAATGGGAAATTTGGATTGTTGAGGAGCACCCCTTATGGAAACAGTATAACGGCAGACTTTGCCCTGGCAGCTTTGGAAGGTGAAGATTTGGGAACGGATGCCATAACCGATTTCTTGGCCGTAAGCTTTTCCAGTACCGACTATGTTGGGCACTTTTTTGGAGTAAATTCCAAAGAAATCCAAGATACATATGTAAGATTAGATAGGGATTTGGCCCGTTTTTTTTCCACTTTGGATGAAAAAGTGGGGGAAGGAGAGTACACCGTGTTCTTGACAGCAGATCATGCCGCCATTCATGTGCCAACGTACCTAAAGGATTCTAAGATGCCAGCTGGTTATTTGGATTTGAAAGGCATGAAATCAACATTCAATGAATTCCTTCAATATAAATATGGTACCACTGATGTGGTAAAGGACATATCCAATTACCAGTTGTTTTTAGATCATAAGATTTTGGCCAATTTGGATATCGATTTAGAAGATGCTCAAGAGGCAATAGCAAAGGAGTTTTTGTCTTATGATGGAATCAGTCAAGTATATACCGCTCATCAAATGTGGAAAAACGAATACATCGAAGGGATACCATACATTTTGCAGAATGGCTATAACCAAAAACGTTCCGGGGATGTTCTTTTGGTTCCCAATGTGGGCTATATTTCCTATAGCAGAACTGGCTCTACCCATGGTTCACCACAAATTTATGATACCCATGTACCCTTGTTGCTTTATGGAAAAGGAATTAAACAAGGAAGTACTGTAGGCCGTACCGAAATTCCAGATATTGCGCCCACTATTGCTGCTTTATTGGGTATTGCGTTCCCTAGTGGAACCACGGGGCAACCAATTGGAGAAGTTTTGGGGGAAGAGTAAATTAAGCTTATAGATGCTTTTTTGTGTAGGATATGGTTTTTAACATTTATTCTGGAAGTTCAAAAGAGTTTTCCAAGAGTTCTGGGGTCAAGATATATTCATAGGTTCGGATGCCCGTTTTGGTGAAAATGGTGCCTGTCAGCTTTGTAAATAAGCCTTGCCCGCCTTCGAAACAAAACCCTTCATTATTTGACCCCTTATAACACCTATACCCTTTGTTGATTTCAGGAAAGTGAATAAATACGTAGCTTTCGCACATCCCTAGGGCTGTAGTTGGTTTGGAATTGTATTTGCATATAAAGGTTTCCCCATTTTGCAAATCTTGAATACGCTGAGGGGAATCTCCTGTTATTGTCACCTTGGTGCCTGTTCCATTTTTTAAAATGAATGTGTAGATGTATGTTTCTTCCTCACCATCTAAACCACTGCCACATGAAACGCTAAAAAAGAGTAAAAGTATTATTGAAATTCTCATTTTAAAAAGTATTTGTGTTTTTAATTGCAATTGTTATACATATATTGATTAAAAAGTTTGTCAATATACTTTTCGGAGGAATTGTTGTGTTGACTTTTAAGCTGTTCTTTCCATGTGCCTGGGTCACGTGAATGGATTAACGATGTTTGGCTTTATTTTTATAAATGTGGACCTGCGCACTAATTCTGTGTTGGATTTATCTCAATTGGTTTTTATTCTGGAAGTTCAAATACGTTTTCCAAGAGTTCTGGGGTCAAGACATATTCATAGGTTCGGATGCCCGTTTTGGTGAAAATTGTACTTTCTGATATTGTAAAGACTTTAGCATCATCCACAAAACATAAACCTTCTATTTCTGAGGCTAATCCATAACATCTATACCCCATATTGGTTTTAGGAATGCGAATTTCCAGTTCCATTGAGCATAGAGCACCTGTATATCCTTCTTCTACAGAGATATTGCACCGGAACGCACCATTGTTCAGAACCAGTTCTGTACGCCCGAAGTCACTGGTAATAATTAATTCATATCCAGTTTGGTTGGTTAGGATGTAGGTGTAAGTACGTGAGTTAGGGCCATCGTATTCTAATCCGCTACCACAGCTATATAGGATAAAAACCATGTAAAAAGTGATGTATTTTTTCATATCACTTGCAATTATCATACATATATTCATTAAATAATTCATCAACAAAACCTTCAGTAGAATTATAATGTTGATTTTTTAAGCGTTGTTTCCAACTATGAGGGCCTCGCGTTCCATCTAAAGAGCTCTGAATCTGTATCAAGGTATATCCCTTTACCCTATCCATAGGCCTTGTAGGGTCATTAAATTCAATTCTTTGATTATAATTGTCCACTAAGTCTATTACAATAGGAGTGTATTCATAATTGCTTCCATGTCTTATTTCTCTATTTTGTTTGTCTGATTTATATAGGTTTAAAGGAAAGTTACTCCCAATACTGCCTGTTGCATGATAATTAGAATCTATCCCTCTGTATCTGTTATTGGTAATTATGGTTTCCACACCTGTGGCCCAGCTTTCTGCCATAGTCTGCAAGGTACATCCAGCAGCTTTAATATTTATAAAAAAGCCTCTATCCATTCGATAATGGCTGGCATGTGTCATTTCGTGAGTTACCAAACCATAAATTTGATCGCTACCCATTGCTCTTCCATTGTTTAATCTTCCGACCCTGATTTCGGCATAGGGGATGAGGCTATATCTGCCTCCAGGGTTCAAGTCTAAATGGTCTCCTGCGTTTTTATTGTATTTGGCACTTATTCGTAGCCAACTTTGGTTAGGGTGGTGCAATCTGAATTTTCCAACCGCTCTATCATAAAAATCATAAGTTGCATTATGTACAAGCGCATAAAACTTGCTTCTGCCATAAGAAAAATGCTGGTTCCATGCTTTTCTTTTGTATTTGCGCGTACCTCGATGTTTTGCATTTATAAAGATGCTTCCTGCCTTTATTTTAAATTTTTTGCTTGAGTTGATAAAGTGTACTGCATATTTAACCCTTTTGGTTCGGGTGCTCCGGGTTCTAAATGTTCCATTTTTATTGGTATATGCCCTACGTATGACCAAAAAACCCCATTTGCGTACTTTTACCTCAGCTCCCATAACCCCAACGGTTTTGTTTACAGCGTCCTCGTACACTGTAATTTTTCCACTTGGATACCATTTACGGCGGCTTGCCAAGGTTTCTTGTTCCAGCATGGCATCTACAGAGGTTAAATCTATAATAAGTTCTTTTTGTTGATACCCCATTTGGTTGGCTTCTTCATAGTTGTACAATGTTCTTGTGGTATCATTCGGCAGATAAAACTTTAGGGACTGGAGCTCGTCTTCATCCAAATTATTGGTCAATTTTAGGGCTTCTAGCTCTAGGTATTCAAAGACTTCACCATTTTCATCCACAGTCAATATTTCTTTGGTAGTTTGGTTAATGGGCTGTTTAACCGTAATCTCACCTTCTTCCGGTTCCTCCTTATTGTCCATTTCGGGAGCAAAGTACATATTGTTCAGCCGTTCGTTGTATATGTTTTGAGGTAAGGGATAATCATAGGGCACTACAGCATATAAATAGGAAAAGCCATTAGGGTTTTGATCTCCTTCAAGCTCGGGGTCATCATAAAAACCACCTTCCTCTTCTATTTCATAATGTAAAGGAACATTGGATATTTGAAGGATGGTATCGTTCACCAATAGCTCATGCTCCAAACTATCCTTCGGTAGAAAACGATAGTAATAATGTGAGGGCAACACTTCTATCCCTTCACTATCTTTAAAGGTTTTGGCAAGTTTACTTGTTTTGGATTTGTTTTGTAAGTTGAACACAAGGTTGTCAAAAGCAGTTTGCATATTATCTACAGTATATGGAACTTCTAGTTCTTTGCCTAATACTACTGTCTTTACGTCGGCTATTTCACTTTCTGATTTTAGAGGTTCATTTTCTTATTTTTGGCACGAGGAGATGAGTATGGAACTAAGAATTGTTAGATGATAGCATGTTTTAAGTAGGCTTTTTTCATTTTCTCGTAGTTTTTGGTGTAAGTTTTTCTTGAACGAAAGAAATGCTATACAACAAGTAAACTATAAGAAATTACTTTCAAAGAGTTTGATTGATAAACCAAGCTTGTGAATTGACGAATACCCGTTTTCAATTGACACGGGTGGAATAAACATCTCTAATCTGTAGAGTATAAGAGTTGGGCGAAGTATTGTGAGTGGCTGGATTAAACTTTAGCAAGAATCCCCTTCCAACGATAAGATCGGATAAACTTCCCTTCTTCCTTGGTTACATATCTTGTTTTTTTGCCCAAGTATGCTTGGATATAGCCAAATACAGCTTGAAAATACAACGATGGACTGTTAGCTTGCCAGGCCATTTTTAAGGCAGCAATTTTGGCAAGTACAAGACCGTAGCGCATTTTGTACATGGCAATACCTTTGGCTTTGTAGTTTTTGGAGGAATACCCATGACCAGTAGGACGTAAATGCTTAACCTGAAGCTCGGGAATGGTCAAGGTTTCAAATTCGTGATATTTGGCCAAAAGAATATCCACTGTATCCCAACCTACGCCCGGTCTCAAGCCACCTATTTTGTTGAAGCAGGCTTTGTGGTAAAGTTTAATCGGGCCTCGAATATGGGACTTGTCCGAAATGTTTTCGTAGGTCCAATTATTCTTTTTATTTATAAAAAGGAGTCCTGAGCACATACCTAATTTCCAGTTGGCTTGAAATTGATTTACAATTAGCTCAAAGTAGTTGGACGGTAGAACAATATCAGCATCGAACTTACCAATAAGGTCGTATTCAGAAGCATGTTCTAAACCATAATTAAAGGTATCTACAATCTTTTTCCCGGGGATATGTTCATCCGAAGAATTGCGTTTAAGTACTTTTATCCAGTTATGTTTTAGTGCAAAGCTTTGGGCAATTGTAAATGTATCGTCAAAAGAATTGTCATCCACCACTATGAGCTCGTTTGGTAAATAGGTCTGCTCTACAAATGAGTTTAAACAATCTCTTAAATAAGCTGCCTCATTATGGGCTGGAATAACAATACTGATTTTCATTGGTTAAAATTCTAAAAATCTTGGCATTTGCCCCATATTACTTTTAAGGCCTTTCAGCGTACACAATATAATAT
>JAAEZN010000023.1 GCA_018222835.1 Algicola sp.
TAAGCAGTAAGCAGTAAGCAGTAAGCAGTAAGCAGTAAGCAGTAAGCAGTAAGCAGTAAGCAATGGACAATTCTCTGTTCAGAATGCCATACAGAGCGCAGTCGAAGGAAAAGTCGCGAACCAAAAACTAATTTAAGATGGAGTTAAAAATATATAAGGACAAACAAGAAGTTGCAGAAAATTTTTCGGACTATTTTATAAAGAAAGTCAAAGAGGCAGGTACTTTTCATGTAGCCTTGTCGGGAGGTAGTACACCTAAAATAGTTTTTGATGTATTGGCCCAGAAATATGCCGGCGAAGTGGATTGGTCCAAAGTACATTTTTATTGGGGCGATGAGCGTTGTGTGCCACCAACCGATGATCAGAGCAATTATAAAATGACGGTTGAGCATCTTTTCTCCAAAATAGAGGTGCCCAAGGAGAACATCAATCGTATTTTGGGTGAAAAAGACCCAGTAAACGAAGCGATGCGGTATGCCAATCTGTTGGAAATTAATTTGGACAGAGTGGATGAGGTTCCTCAATTCGACTTGGTAATATTGGGAATGGGAGATGATGGGCATACTGCTTCAATATTTCCGCACGAGATAGAACTGTGGGAGTCGCAAGACCATTGTGTTGTCGCGAATCACCCCGAATCCGGTCAGAAACGGGTTTCCATAAATGGAAAAGTGATCAATACGGCCAAAGAGGTGGCCTTTTTGGTCACAGGGGCTTCAAAAACCGAAAAAGTGGAAGCTGTGATAGAGAAAACCAAGGGATCCGAGCAGTACCCGGCATCTTTGGTGAACCCTATCTCTGGAAATTTAGTTTGGTTCTTGGACGAGGAAGCAGCGGCAAGGCTTAATCAAAATCCATCTTAACATTTTCACCGTCCAAGAACTCTAAATATTCGTTTACCTTAAAGTTGTTGGATTCGTACTTGCTATCACGTTTAAATGCTGATTGTTTGCGTTCCTTACTTCGAGAAAAGCGACGTATATCTTGTTTTGTCTTTAAAATAAGCCCTGGTATCGTTTTGTTCTTGCCATCTTTTCCTTTGGCGACCATGGTAAAATAGGAAGAGTTGCAATGCTTTACTTCTCCTGTGGTCACATTTTCGGACTCAACACGCACCCCGACGACCATAGATGTTTTTCCGGTATAGTTGATGGACGCTTTTAGAGTGGCCAGTTCGCCAACTTCAATCGGGTTTAGAAAATCCACCCGGTTTACGGAAGCTGTAACGCAATAGCTTTGTGAATGTTTGGAAGCACATGCAAAAGCGATTTGATCCATAAGGTTTAAAATGTGTCCTCCGTGTACTTTTCCTCCAAAATTGGAATGGGAGGGCAACATGAGTTCGGTGATGGACACTCTACTTTCTCTGGAAGATTTGAATTTTTTCATAGCTTATTGTTATCTCGCCCTTTTTAAAGAGAAAAGATGCTTCCCTTTGTATGTGGTCGTAGAAAGACGGTTTTAATTTCTAAAAATTGGTGATTTTTCAGATTTTACCTCGGTGATAAAATATTTGGTGTCGCCCAACCAAAAAAAGGTAGCGTAGCGTTCTTTGTAGGTTATTTTAATGTATTGGCCTTGATATTCCTTCATTTTTTCAATAATATCCTTTTCTCCGTCTTCAACCGAAAAGGAGAACACATTGGTTCCGGACAATCCTTGACTTATCTGTCCTTCCCAAGTTTTCACCAAAACCCCTTTTCTGCTAAATTTGATCAGTTCCCCGGAACGATATCCTTCACTGTAAGGCACATAGTATATAAAAGCAAAATATCCTAAAACACCAACTAAAATAACAGTAATAAAAATGGTCAGGAATTTTTTCATGATCCGCAATCTTTAGTTTAGTTCTTCAAAATCGTCCTCGTGGGCACGTTTTAAAATAGGCTCGGGAAGCGATTTTTTAGCTTTAGCTCCCATTTTCTTTAATTTTTCAATAGTTGTAACAATATTTCCACGGCCTTCTACCAATTTATTCATGGCTCCTCGGTATTCGGTTTTGGCCTCGTCCATTTTTTTGCCCACTTTGGTCAAGTCGCTTACAAAACCTTCAAATTTATCATAAAGCGCTCCCGCTTGTCTTGCAATTTCAATAGCGTTGCGTTGCTGTTTCTCGTTGCTCCACATCGAATCTATGGTTCTAAGGGTAGCCAATAGTGTAGAAGGGGTTACAATAACAATATTTTGTTCAAAGGCTTTGTTGTACAGGGAGTTGTCTTCATTTACGGCGATAGCAAACGCAGGTTCTATCGGGACGAACATCAAAACAAAATCAGGACTTTCCATCTCGTAGAGGTCTTCGTATTTTTTCGAGGAAAGCTGTTCTACGTGTCTGCGTAGCGAGTTAATGTGGTCTTTAAGAAATTTTGGTCTGTCTTCTTCTTCCGCGTTGGTGTATCGTTCGTAATCCGTTAAAGAAACCTTGGAGTCCACCACCATTTTTTTGCCATCGGGTAGGTGAATAATAACGTCGGGCATTACCCGAGTACCGTCTTCGCGCTTGAAGCTTTGTTGCACACTATATTCGCGATCTTTTTCCAATCCAGATTTCTCGAGAACCCGCTCCAAAACCAATTCGCCCCAGTTCCCTTGCATTTTGCTGTCACCTTTGAGGGCTTTGGTCAGGTTTTCTGCTTCTTGGGTAATTTTTAGGTTTTGCTGTTGGAGACTTTCCAATTGTTGCTTTAAGGAGGAGTTGATGCTGATGCTCTCTTTTTGTGATTTTTCAACTTTTTCCTCGAACTCCTTTATTTTTTTATTGAGAGGGGTAAGGATGTTTTCTATGTTTTCTTTGTTGCTCTTGGTGAATTTTTCACTTTTTTCGTCCAAGATCTTATTGGCCAGATTCTCAAATTCTTTGGTGAACTTTTCCTGAAGTTGTTCAACCTCTTCCTTTTGCTCCTTGTTTTTTGCTTGAAGGTTTTCCAGATCTGCTTGGTAGCGAACAATTTGGTTGCTTTGTTGCTCTTTTTCGTGCTGTAATTGTTTTTGTTCCTCGCTGTTGAGTTCTAATCTATGGTTTAGGGATTGGATGGTAGAGTTTAATTGTTGCTCTCGCTCTCCCCAGACACTTTCGTTCGATTTGGTTTTCAGTTTTTGGATATAGATGCCACCCATAAGCCCCAAGGCCAATGCTATGACACCAATAATCAAATAGATAAGTACTGTGCTCATTAAATTGTTTATTGAAGATAAAGATAGCTGATTACAAAGATAAAATGTCATTTGTACCAAAGCAGTAATCCACAAAATAAATGTTGAAATTTGGGTTCCGGACCTTACTTCGACTTCGTTCAGCATCCGTGCGGAATGGCATCAATTCCTATTTTGAAACTTTATACGTGCCGGTTTTGGCATCAAACTTTACCATTTCTGAGGGAAACAAACGGTCAAAATGCTGTTGTTCGATCAATGTGCATGGATCTCCAAAAGGATGGTCTTTTCCGTCCAGAATCAATATACGGTCACACAATTGAATGGCCAATTCGATTTCGTGAGTGGTGAACAGTATGGTTCTTTGTTTGTTGTGGGCCAGTTCCTGAAGCATTTTTAAAATCTGCACTTTGTGGTACAGGTCCAGGTGTGTGGTGGGTTCGTCCAGCAAAATTATAGAAGTATCCTGCGCCATAGCTCGTGCCACTAATACCCGTTGTAGTTGGCCATCACTGAGTTCGTGGCATTTTCGGTGTTTAAGGTCTTCCAGTAAAAAAGCCTTTAAACTAGCTTGAACCTGTTCCTTGTCGTACTTGGTTAGGGTGCCCAACCAATTGGTGTATGGTTGTCGGCCCAAAGCGATCAGTTCTTGTACCGTTAGGTTTTTAGAGGCGGGTTGCTCTGTTAAAACAATGCTCAATTCTTTGGATAAATCGGAGGAGGTGAACTCTTTCAGGTTTTGATTGTTCAGCAAAATATCGCCAGATAGTTTGGGTTGGAACCCGCCCAAGGTGCGAAGTAGGGTCGATTTGCCAATACCATTAATGCCCACAATTCCGCAGAGCATTCCAGAGTGTAAATTAAAATCAATGCCTTTTGCAACAGTTTTGGAGTTGTAGCCAATGGCCAGATTTTTAACGGATACTATGTTTTCGTCAATTTTTGCCATTAGAATATCATTTTACGTTTGCGCACCAAAATCCAAATAACAACCGGTGCCCCTACCAAAGAGGTGATGGCGTTTATGGGCAGGACACTCGCCGAGTTGGGCAATTGGGCCAAGGTATCGCACAACAGCATTAAAATGGCTCCGTACAGCATTACGGCCGGGATCAATACTTTGTGCTCCATGGTGTCAAAAATTTGACGGGTAAGGTGTGGAACTGCCAATCCAACAAAGGCTATGGGGCCGGCAAATGCCGTGATGCCCCCGGCCAGCAATCCAGTGGCAATGATAATGATCAAGCGCGATTTCTTTAAGGATATCCCTAGGCTTTGAGCATAATTTTCGCCCAGCAAAAAAGCGTTCAATGATTTAATGGAGCGTACACTGAGCAAAACTCCCACAACAACAATGCTTCCTAAAAGCAACAATTGGTCAGTGGATAGGTTCCCCACGCTTCCGAACGACCAAAAAATAAAGCGTTGTAAATCTTCTGCGCTCGAAAAATAAGCAAGTACACTAACTATGGCCGAAGTAATACTGCCGAACATCAAACCAATAATCAATAAGGCCATGGTATCTTTTACCCGTTGAGCGACGAGCATAACAACAAAGAGGACCAAAAAACTGCCAATACTGGCGGCGATGGCAAGCGAAACATTGCTCAAAAAAGCAAATGAGGTATAGCCTGTCAGCAGGGACGTACCCATTAAAAGTAATGCAGCGCCCAAACTGGCTCCTGAACTAATCCCCAGCACAAAGGGACCTGCCAGAGGATTCCTAAATAAAGTTTGCATTAAGAGGCCGCTCAAGGATAATCCTGCTCCAACCAATATGGAGGTGAATGCTTTCGGAACTCGATAGTCCCAAATAATGTATTCCCAAGAGGTTATCTTTGGGAGTTTTCCGAACAAAATGGATAACACATCCGCAAAAGGAATGGAAACGGAACCAGAACTCACATTCAATAGCCAAGAACATAATAGTGCAATCAACAATAACAAAAAGGAAATGCGATATGTTCTTGCCAATTGCATTTATTTTACGGGTTTAATAAATTGGAGCTGGTGTTCCGGTAATAGCTCTGGATGCAATATTTTAATAAAATCCCTTAAGACCACGTCGGGACGGTGCGGTGCCGATTCGTAGAAAATAAGCCCTCCGGTTTCACCTTTTTCAATGGCATTGGAGTAAACCTTTTGGTTTGTAAAAGCCGAAAATTCGTTATAATGGATATTTGCCGCTTTCATTTCATCGTAAGTGATTTGTGCTGATGGATTAAACCAAAATTCGGCATTCTGAGCTTTTTCCAAAACCGATTCGAGACTAAGACCTATACTTCCTGTTTCGGGAGTGGAAGACCATGCATAATCGGCATTTGCATCCTGTATAAACTGAGCCATCCAACTTTTGCCCCCGGCCACATACCACACATCTTTGTATAGTCCTCCTGTTAATACGGTAGGTTTGGATTTTGCTTTTTTTGCAATCTCTTTTGCTTGTTTGTATGATGATTCTACTTCGGTGAAAATACTATCTCCCAAGGTTTCTTTATTGAAGAATGGTGCAAAAAACTTGATCCATTCTGCTTTACCGAGAGGCGTATGTTCCACCCAATCTCCATTGTACACAACTGGGATTCCGGCTCTCTTTATAATATCGTAGGCCTTGTTTTCTTCATTTATGCTAAATCCAATAATCAGTTCAGGGTTAAGGGCCAAAACCATTTCGGTATTGAGCACATCGTTCATTCCCAAATCAGTAATGTGTCCTTCGGAAATACGTTTTCTTGCTTCGGGCGATGAAATGTAATCCGTATTTGGGAAACCGACCACAGAATTTAGCTCTCCTAGTTGTTGTAGCGGTTCTATGTGAGTGGTAGAAGTAAGTACCACTTTTTCTACAGGGGTGGCGATTATGGCATCATAAGCATCTCTTGGTAAGGTAATGGACGGTAGCTTTTCTTTAGGAACCAAAGCATATTTAAAACTTTTTGCCCCGGGCCAAGCTCCAGTAACCTCTACTATTGTAAGATTAGTCTCTTTGGTTACTTTAAATCCGGTTGCATACGTAACCGTAGGGGGTAATTCCTTTTTTGAAACTACTTGTGCTTCTTTCTCACCTTTACAGCCTACGAGTAGCAACAAAAAAAGACTGAAGAGTAGAATTAACTTTTGTGTATGTGCCATGGCTCAAAAGTAAGATTATTTAATTTTTGAGGAAAAAGATTAAACATTATGATTAGATTTGACCTCGAATTTTGGTTCTCACGGTTTTTCCGTGGGATTAAAAGGGAATCCGGTGCAAATCCGGAGCTGTTCCCGCAACTGTAAGTTGTGCCCTATAAATACTGGTTCTTTTTAGCATTGGTATGTAATGGGCGATTGTCTCATCTTCTAAAACCACTGCCCAAGGGGTGGGAAGGTAGGAGGCAAAACACAAGTCAGGAGACCTGCCAGATTCAAACAAATATTGTTAAGCCTTCGGGATAAAGGTTTACAGTTATGGCAAAACATTTTTTCTCCATAGTATTGGGATTTTTATCCTTTTATGTGCCTTGTGTGGCGCAGCAGGGCCCTACTTATCAATTAGATGAAGTAGTGGTTTCCGATAACCGTTTATTGGATTTTGGCGAGGGGCACAAGGTCGAAAAGCTAAACGATAGTGTAATCCGAAAAAATGGTGCTCTACTTACCTCTTTGTTGGCTTTTAACAGTACTATTTATTTTAAAGAAGAAGGTTTTGGAATGGTGTCTTCTCCTTCTTTTAGAGGAACCAATGCTTCGCATACAGCTGTAATTTGGAATGGTATCAATATCAACTCTCCATTAAATGGTCAGGTAGATTTTAACACGGTTCTTCCCTTAAATTATAACGATGTGTCGGTAAGAAGCGGAGGAGGGAGTGTTCAATATGGTACTGGTGCTATTGGTGGGAGTGTGCATTTGAACAATGTTCTGAGCTTTAGGGAGCATTTCGACAATAAGATAGTTCTGGGTTATGGAAGTTTTGATACCCGTTCAGTGAGCTACAATCAGGATTATGGAAAAGGAAGATGGTCTTATAGCTTTGGAGCGAACCACGTAGGTTCCGATAACGATTATAAATATCTGGATACTGACCAACGAAATGAAAATGGAGGCTTTGAACATTGGTCCGCAAATGTCAATGCTGGATATCGGTTAGGGGATGCACAGTTATTGAGACTGTATCATCAAAGTCATTTTGGAGACCGTAATTTTAGTGGGACCCTTGTTTCTCCGGGAAGAAGTAGGTACGAGGATACTCGACATCAGACACAATTGCATTACCAGTTGTATCACGGGAAGGCCAATTCGCAAATACGAATCGCTCATTTATATGAGAGGTTTAAATATTTTGAGAATAAGGAATCTGACTTTTTTACTTTTGGCAAGGTACATACGCTTTTAGCTCGGTACCAATTAGATGCGACAATTTCTGAATCGTTTAGAGTCAATTCTTTTTTACAATATTCCAACCTAAAAGGAGAAGGGGGCAGTTTTGGAGAGCCCTCCCGAAATGATTTTTCATCGACCTTGGTCCTTAAGCATAAGTTGGCCACTAACATTGTGTACAACGTTAATCTAAGAAAAGATTTCAACTCGGATTTTGATACACCATTGGTCTATGGGTTGGATTTTCAATATGCAATTTTGCCGGAATATTCTGTAAAGGTTAATGCTTCGAGAAATTTTCGTTTGCCCACTTTTAATGATTTGTACTGGCAGCCGGGCGGCAATTTGGATTTGGTGCCGGAAACTTCCCATCAAATTGATGTAGGTCAGGAATTGGGAATAGGAAGCTTTAAAGCTACACTTAATGGTTATTATATAGAGACCGAGGATATGATAAAGTGGTTGCCCGGAAACTCTGGTTTTTGGTCTCCGGTAAATATCAATTCGGTTACCATTTATGGTCTGGAAGGTGGATTTACATTTTCAAAGCAAATAACTGGGAATAGGGCTTTGGAGCTAAACCTCAATTATGCCTACACTGTATCCAAGGACAATGAGACTGATGCACAATTGATTTTTGTTCCCTATCATAAAGCCACTGGTGCATTAGCATACAAGACTGGAGCTTTTCATGTTTTTTATCAGCATTTATATAATGGCAAGGTTTCCATTATCGGGGGAGAGTTGGACGGTTATCAAGTGGCTAATTTGGGTGTTGAATTTGATTCCAAACCAAAGAAAGGATTCGGCTATAGTCTAGGGGTAACCTTAAATAATGTGTTTAATGCATATTATGAAAACGTTCCTATAAGACCCATGCCCAACCGAAATATACAAACACGAATAACACTTAAATTTTAAATATGAAACTTAAACATTTTCTTTTTGCGGCTGGTTTTGCTACGCTTTTTATGACTTCCTGTTCCAACGATGACAACGGAGGCATTCCTATGGATGGTACAATTAGCGCCAGTGTTTCCAGTACAGATTTAACAGAGGATGCGGGGACCGTTACGGTAACGTTTAGCACTACTGAAGAGTTTGATACGGATGTTCAGATTTCTTACTCCGTTGAAGGAAGCGCCACTTCTGGTGCGGATTACGAAGCTTTGCCAGGTTCGGTCACCTTGACCGCAGGCGAGACAAGTATAACCCAAAATTTGGTGGTTATCGATGATGATGAAGTTGAAGAGGAAGAAACTATTGTTCTGACCATAACTGGAGTTACAGGTGTGGATGATATTTCCTTTGCCTCTACTGCCATAACATTGACCATTTCAGATAACGACAGTTATCCGTACGAAAATGGAGTTTTAGTTCTACACGAAGGTAACTTTGGAGCTGGTAATGCTTCAATTTCGTTTATTTCCAATGATCTTTCTATTGTGGAAAATGGAATTTTTTCTACAGCCAATGATGTAAACAACTGGGGAGATACTGCCCAAGGTATGGCTTTTGATGGTGACCTTGCTTACATTATTTTGCATAACTCGCAAAAGATAGAAGTGGTCAACCGTTACTCTATGGAATCTGTGGCAACTATCGATGGGGGCGGATCCAGCGACTTTCTTAATCCACGTTACATGGCCATTGCTGGCGGCAAAGGCTATGTGAGTAATTGGGGAGATGGTTTTTCGGCTGAGGATGACTTTGTTACCGTGATTGATTTGGCGACCAATACTGTGGAAACCACTATACCTGTAGAAGAAGGGCCAGAACGTATTTTAGCTTATAATAATAAAGTTTATGTAGCTCATCAGGGTGGGTATAGCCAAAATAACCTTGTCTCGGTAATAGATGCTTCCGATAATTCTGTTGAAACAATCATTGTTGGTGATGTGCCAAATTCTCTACAAGTAGATGCCGGTGGTAACCTATTTGTACTTTGTGGAGGAAATCCTTCATACGTGGAAAATGAAACTGCCGGTTCTTTGGTAGTGGTTGATACGGAAGATAACACGGTACTGAATACATTTGAGTTTGGAGCTACCGAGCATCCAGGTTATCTTTCCAAAGATGGAGATGTTCTGTACTACTATTTAGGGGGCAGTGTGTATGAAATAGCGGTGGATGCTACTGAATTACCTGTTACTGCCGAAATATCCGGATTGAGTTTTTACGATATGGCCGTGAACAATGGAAGGCTTTACGGTGTGGACGCTAAAGATTTTGTTAGTAATGGTAGCTTGGAGGTATATGACCTTTCTGATAATTCTTTGCTGGATTCAAAAGAAGTATCCATTATACCCGGAGAAATATATTTTAATGGTACACCTGAATAATCTTTGAATATTGTAATGATAAAATAAAAAACCGGCCAATTGGCCGGTTTTTTATTAGTTGTTCAATTGCAATGGTTTATCCAAATACATATTGTCTTTTAATGGAGTTTCCAATCTAGAAGATGTAAAAGACTCTGCAGGCATTTTTACTGTAAAGTCGATTTTAGCAGTCCCTGATGAAATTTCCTCCAAAGCACGTGCCAGTAAAGGCTCATTTACATTGCCCAAAACACCAAAATTGGTCAAATCTTCTTGAAGAGTAATGTCTGGGGTTAAACCATTGGTGTAGTCATAAAACCCATCCGCATTTTCATTTCTTCCTACCAAAGGTTGTAATCCCCAAGAATTTTCAGCATTAATATTGTCTTCACGGTCACTATTATATATATAAGAGTTTGCAGGATCATCTACCAAGGTAATGGAAAACTCATTTTTACCACGAGTAGTTTCTCCAATATGGATTACATCGATGTAAGGGGCAAGACCATTCATTACCAGCTCACTTGCCGAGGCAGAGTCTTCTGTGGCAATAACAAAAACACGATCTAAATTTAAGGAGTTGATGGCGCTTGTACCCGTGGAACTCGCAAAATAGTCAGTTAGGAACTCATCCGAAAACTCCGCTTGAACCTTATCGTTCCAACGCTGTTTAATATAAACTTTACTGGTGTTGGTTCCATAGATCATACTTGCTAACAGACGTGAAGTATTTACTGAGCCTCCAGGATTGTAACGCATATCCAAAACAAGTTCTGTTGCTCCATCTGCTTTAAATTGGGCGAACACATCATTAAGCTGCTCATTAAAACTACTTAAAAAACGGTTGTACATTAAATAGGCAACGATAGTTCCGTTTACATCTAAAGTCTCGGCAATTAAGATAGGATCTTCGACTTGGTTTTCTATTTTGGTAAGTTCTACTTCTTTGGCGCTATCAGAAATGGTATTATCGGTAATGGTGGCCATTCCCAGAGTGTAAGTGCTGTTTTCGCCAAATAAAAGATTCCTATAATTGTTAACGGTAAGTTGCGTCCTATCGACCCTGGTGAAAAACTCACCTCTTTGGATGTCTTTTGTAGAGGCATCGGAATCTGGCCATATATATAGTACATAACCGAAAACATTGTCCGTATTTCCAATTCTACTTAATCTAAATTCAACCCCATTGCTTTGCGATATTCCAGATAGGCCACTTACCAGTTCCGAGTAATCTTCATTGGCAAAGCTAAATCGATCTGTAGCCAAATCTTCGCCAACTATTCTACTATGATTGTTACATATGCTGTAGTAAAAGGTCTCAGGATCGGTATTGGCTTCTAAAAAAGCAGTGTACTCGGCATTTGTGGAAAACCTGTCATCTGCCAGAACATCTACTTCGCCTTGCCAAAAGTACCATTGATTCATTGCTCTCCACATAAAGTTTTGAGCGTCAATATTCGCTGGTATGTTGCCATCGTCATCGTTGCTACATGAGGTAAAAAGGAAGGATGCTCCCAAAAATAGATATAGGTACTTTTTCATAGCTTAATTTTAATTGGATTTACTCAAATTTTGTTCCAAACTTCAATAAAAGTGAGGTGGATAGGAGCAAAATCAAACGTTATATCATATAAATTTACCTTGCAAAATAGCTTTATCTGAGGAAATCGCAAATTTTTTGTAACAATATTCGACATGTATCGTCGTGATAGTGTAGGTCGATAAGAAAGACCATAAAACAACTAAGACAACCAAATGAAACAAGCAGAATTTTTAAATGTGGTTTTGCCTTTTCAGGACAAACTTTACAGGCTCGCTAAGCGTCTGTTGGTCTCCAGGGAAGAAGCCGAAGATGCCACTCAAGAAATTTTGTTGAAGCTTTGGTCTAAAAATGAGTCCATGTCAAAATATAAAAATGTAGAAGCTTTTGCCATGACCATGACCAAAAACTTTTGTTTGGACCGCTTAAAGTCCAAGCAAGCAGGGAACTTAAAATTGGTCCACAGTAATTACAGTGACGAAACCACCTCGCTACAAAAAAAAATAGAGGCCGAAGACAGTGTAAGTTGGATGGAACGAATTATGAAGGAGCTGCCAGAACAACAAAAAATGATATTGCAGCTACGTGATGTAGAACAATATGAGTTCGAAGAGATATGTGAACTAATGGATATGAAGCCCACAGCAGTGCGTGTAGCATTGTCGAGGGCAAGAAAAACAGTAAGAGAAGAATTGATTAAAAAACATAACTATGGAATTGGGTAACATAGAAAAGATATTGGAAAGGTATTTCGAAGCCACTGCCACGGTGGACGAAGAAAGAATGCTAAGGGCATATTTTTCACAAGATGAGGTTGCACCCCATTTGGAACAGTACAAGCCCATGTTCAACTACTTTTCCATGGCCAAGGAAGAAAAGTACACCAAGCAGGTACCATTAAAACCTAGAGTAAACTATTACAAGTGGCTATCCGTTGCGGCAGCAGTAGTTTTAACCTTTGGCATTTATTTTGGTAATCAGTACCAAGAAACAAAGCGTTTGGAGGAACAAAAAGCGGAGTACGCTTACCAAGAAACCAAAAAAGCATTTGAGCTCTTGGCAGAAAACTTTAGCAAAGGCACGGAAAAAGTGGCCTATTTAAAAGAGTTCGAAGAAACAAAACAAAAAATTTACAACAACAATTAAAAAACGTATCAAAATGAAGAAGTATATTTTAATCACACTGATCGCATTATTGCCAATTGCCGGATTTTCCCAATCCCTTTTTGACAAGTTTGAAGATTTGGACGAAGTAACCGCGGTAGTGGTAAACAAAAGCATGTTCAATCTATTGTCTAAGATCGATGTAGATGTGGACGATCCCGAAGCAAGAGATTTTATGGATATAGCGAAAAGTCTTCAAAGCTTGAAGGTATTCACTACTGATAACGAGAAAATCGGATCTCAAATGAAGTCTTCTGTAACCAGCTATTTGCAATCCTCTAAAATGGAAGAGTTAATGCGCGTGAAGGACAAAGATGCCAACGTGAAGTTCTACATTAAACAAGGTAAGGATGAAGACCATGTAAGTGAACTGTTGATGTTGGTCACAGGGATGCGTGATGTGGAAGCGGATGGAAGAAAATTCGAAACCGTACTGTTGTCTTTAACCGGGGATATCGATTTGAACAAAATCAACTCCTTGACCAAAAAGATGAATTTGCCCGAAGAACTTAACGAGGCAGGTAAGAAAAACTAAATATGAATATCGGGTGGCAATAATCGGTTGGAAATTGTAACAAAATACAAAACCCTCCAACTAATTATTGTCACCAGATAGTTAGGTAACAGTATCAATCAAAAAAGTTTAAAAAGATGAAACATATAATTAAGACCATGTTGGTGGCAGGAGCTGTTCTATTGGCTTCATGTGCTTCGCAGCCTACCTTGCAAGAGTATTATGTGGACAATTCGGAAAACCCGAATTTTTTATCCATCGATGTTCCGGCAAGTATCCTTAAAATGGATGAAGTTGAATTGACCCCTACCCAAAAGGAAGCAATCGAATCATTAAGAAAATTCAACTTATTGGCCTTTAAAAAGAATGCCGATAATGCTGCCGAATATGAAATTGAAAAGAAGAAGGTGAGTGAGATCCTAAAAGGTGACGATTTTGTTGAATTAATGAAGATAAATTCAAAATACGGCAAAGGTGTTATCAAGTATTTGGGAGATGAGGATGCCATTGACGAAGTGATTATTTACGGAGACAGTAAGGAAAAAGGCTTTGCCTTGGTACGTGTGCTCGGCAAGGATATGAACCCTGCCCATATTATGCAGTTGATGCAGGCCATTCAAAAATCCGATTACAAAGGTGAAGGATTAGGTGAAATCGGCGATTTTCTAAAGGGCTAAGACCAATTATCATACTTTTTACGGAGGGCAACATTTGTTGCCCTTTTTTGTTGATAGCAAAAAAAGTGACTTGGTTTAGTATCTTAGTGTCTCAGAGTAGGAACACTAACTAAACTATCACATTATGGAAAAAGCACAGGAATGGTTCGATTACGGTATTGAATTGGCCAAAGAATTCGGCCCTAAATTGGTTACCGCACTCATTATCTACATTGTTGGTATGTGGGTGGTCAAAAGGATAATTGGAGGTACAAGAAAGGTAATGTCCAAAAGTAAGTATGATGAATCCCTTCAAAAATTCCTGTTGAATCTTTTCTCATGGGCATTAAAGGTGTTTTTGATTATTATCGTAATCTCGCGCCTAGGAGTGGATGTTACCACTTTTGCCGCAGTAATTGCCGCTGCCGGTTTAGCTGTGGGACTTGCTTTGCAAGGCTCGTTGTCCAATTTTGCCGGAGGTGTACTCATAATGATTTTTAAACCTTATAAAATTGGTGACCTCGTAGAGGCACAGGGTGTTTTGGGGAATGTTAAGGCCATCGAAATATTTACAACTAAATTGGTTACCCCGCAGAATAAATTGGCTATTGTCCCGAACGGCGCCATGGCCAATGGAAACATCATCAACTACACGGCAGAAGGTAAAATGCGGGTAGATACCGTTATTGGCGTAGGTTATGGCGAAGACATTAAAAAGACCAAAGAAGTGCTGTTGAACGTGCTCACTTCCAACCCAAAAGTGTTGCAGGACCCTGCACCATCCGTTAATGTGATGGAATTGGCCGATAGCTCGGTAAATTTTGCTGTGCGACCGTTTTGCAAGCCTGAGGATTATTGGGATGTCTATTTCTCCACTTATGAGAATTGTAAGCTTGCCCTTGATGAAGCAGGTATTGAAATACCATACCCACACCAGGTGGAGATACATAAAGAAGCTTAAGTGTAGTAATTGTCATTTCGAAGGAGTAAAACGACTGAGAAATCTTATTTGGATTTCTCACACTCCCTTCACTCGGTTCGAAATGACAACTCTAGGTCATTTCGATATGAGGAGCTGTGCGACGATTGAGAAATCTATTAAATTCGGAATTACCCTTTTATTGTCCTCTGAGGCGCCTAAGACCATAACGTCATATCGAATGCAGTCGAGATGTCATTTAGAATGATTGGCCTTAACTTGTTTCAGGGGCTCATTACATTTGGATTCTTACATCCGTAAGAAAGACAAAGTCTATACCCCGGTATAATTCGCTGGGGTTATTTGTTTCAATT
This sequence comes from Algicola sp., assembly GCA_018222835.1. Taxonomy (GTDB): domain Bacteria; phylum Bacteroidota; class Bacteroidia; order Flavobacteriales; family Flavobacteriaceae; genus Flagellimonas. The sequence continues at coordinate 15,001 of JAAEZN010000023.1, forward strand.
CAGCTTTGATCGCATCCGAAACATCCAAGGTTTCAATAAAATCGGCGATGGATTTCTGGTTTATTTTCTCATTGGTACGAGTCAAACCTTTCAAAGCTTCGTACGGGTTAGGGTAGCCCTCCCTTCTCAAAATGGTTTGGATGGCCTCAGCGACCACGGCCCAGTTATCCTCCAAATCCCTTTCAAACTTTTCTTGGTTCAATACCAATTTGTTCAAACCTTTTAAAGTGGATTGGAACCCTACAAGGGTGTGGGCAAATGGTACCCCAACATTGCGTAAAACGGTGCTGTCAGTTAAGTCACGCTGCAAACGGGAAATAGGTAATTTGGCAGATAAATGCTCAAAAATGGCATTGGCCAATCCCAAATTCCCTTCAGAATTTTCAAAATCGATAGGGTTTACCTTGTGTGGCATGGCCGAAGAACCAACTTCCCCTTTTTTGATTTTCTGTTTAAAATAATCCATGGAGATGTACGTCCAAATATCCCTGTTCAAATCAATTAAAATGGTGTTGATGCGCTTAAGGCAGTCGAACAAGGCAGCCATGTGGTCGTAATGCTCAATTTGTGTGGTAGGGAAGGAGTGGTGCAATCCCAACTTGCCCTGCACAAACTGTTGCCCAAAAGCTCTCCAGTCGTTGTTTGGATACGCTACTTTGTGAGCATTATAGTTTCCTGTTGCACCTCCAAATTTGGCCGCACTGGGAATATCGTTCAATAAATTGAACTGCTCCTTAAAGCGCTCTACAAAAACATCGATTTCCTTGCCTAAACGGGTAGGGGAGGCAGGCTGACCGTGCGTACGGGCCAGCATAGGTATGTTTTCCCATTCTTTTGCCAATTCCTTTAGTTTCTCAAAAACTTCTAAGTAAGAAGGCACATACACATCGTTCATGGCTTCTTTAATGGAGAGAGGAATAGCCGTGTTGTTGATATCTTGGGAAGTCAATCCAAAGTGGATAAACTCCTTATATTGTTCAAGGTTCAATGCATCAAACTTTTGTTTGATGAAATATTCCACGGCCTTTACATCGTGGTTGGTCGTTTTTTCAATATCCTTGATGGCCTGCGCGTCTTCCGCTGAAAAATCTTGGTAGATTTTCTGCAATTCGGGAAACAATGCTTGGTTGAAATCGGCCAATTGTGGCAACGGAATTTCACAAAGAGCGATAAAGTACTCGATCTCTACCTGAACACGATACTTGATCAGGGCCTCTTCGGAAAAGTAATCTTTAAGGTTCTCGGTTTTGTTTCTGTATCTACCGTCAATCGGCGAAATGGCATTAAGTGGTGTCAACGACATGGTCAAGAAAATTTTGAAAGGAACAAAGATACTTAAACCCTTCAGTTTAGACGCCCAATTTTGCCAACTTATCCAGAGTTTTTTTCGCCCTGTTTTTGTAACCAGTAGTTCCAGAGGCATAGGTGTTCTCCAGTACCAGTTTCAATTCGGGGTGAACCCAATCAAATTTTAGACCTAGGTAGTACAGACTTGTCATGGAAAAAACCTTAGGGGCCATGTTCATCGGTCCAATTAACCAATCAAAACAAGAAGCCAATATTTTTTCCAGCTGTTCGTCGGTAATGTTTTTAATAAAAACAGGATCTTTTTTCTTAAAATAGGCTTCGCAGACCATTTCGCATATATGGGCAATGGGGCGGATGCAAGATTCTGACTTAATTTTGGGAAGGTTGGTCGTGAAAGTTTCGAAAAATGGCAGCAGGTAAGTCAGTTGTTTGCGCATTAAATGATCAAAAGTCCAGCTTGCATTAAAGGTTCCTGCTTTATCTTCCAGCAACACTTCTTTAAAAAGAACCTCTGCCAATTGCGGCTCTTTAACCAATTCTTGTACCAATCCATCAATTTGGGATTTTGATATTCTGCCAGAATTAAGTGCGATATGAAGTTGTGCTTCGGTCACAAAAAAATCTATATATTTACTGAAACCCTGTTTGTGATGAAAATAGTAAAAAAAATAGCAATAGCCTTATTGGTAGTTTTGATTGGAATGCAATTTTACCGACCTGCAAAAAATATCTCTGAAGGTGATTATGTAGCTGCTTTTGAAACTGAAACGAAACCTTCCCAAGAGGTGAAGCAAATTCTAAAAACAGCTTGCTACGATTGTCACAGTGCCCATACCGAATATCCATGGTACAACAACATTGCACCAGTTTCCTATTGGTTGGCCGACCATATTGAAGATGGGAAAAAGCATTTGAATTTTTCCGATTGGGAAAATTATGAGGTCAAGAAAAAAGACCATAAAATGGAAGAACTGATTGAGGAAGTTAAAAAGGGAGGAATGCCACTTAACGAATACACTTGGACACATGCCGATGCAAAATTGTCCCAGGAACAAATCAGTGCCCTTGTGGCTTGGGCCGAGAAAACCAGAGCTACCTACTAGAAAGCTGTTCTACCAAAGTCGGGATGCCCTCGGCTGCGGTTTTTGGAATTAAGGTGAGATTTTCAAAATCCGATGAACGGATGTTAGGTTTTGGATCTATAAAATACATTGGGACTTGGTTTGGGGCATAATGTATTAAACTGGCAGCTGGATATACCTGCATGGAAGTGCCCACGATAATTAAAATATCGGCTTGTTGTGTAATTTGTGCAGCAGTTTCCAACATAGGGACCATCTCTCCAAACCAAACAATATGTGGGCGCAATTGATGCCCATTTTCGTCGGTATCACCTAGTACTAGGTCTTTTTTCCAATCTAGAATATAATTGTCGTTCACCGTGCTCCTCACTTTGAACAATTCCCCGTGAAGGTGAACCACATGTGAACTCCCGGCCTGTTCGTGCAAATTGTCAACGTTTTGTGTTACAATGCTTACATTAAAGGTTTGCTCCAAATGGGCCAACGCCAAATGGCCTTGGTTTGGTGAGACCTCGAGCAATTGACGCCTTCTTTGGTTATAGAATTCCAATACCAATTCAGGATTTTGGGCAAAACCTTCGGGAGATGCTACTTGCATTACGTCGTGACCTTCCCAAAGGCCATTTTCATCACGGAAAGTTTTTAGCCCGCTTTCGGCACTCATTCCAGCTCCGGTAAGCACTACAATTTTTTGCTTCAACATTTCTTAATTGGTATTCGCACTTGAAAGACTGCTCAATCAAATCTATGGATTACAATCAAAAATAAATGATTTTCGAGTATAATCAGATGTTGAGCCAGTAGGTCAACTTAAGGTTGATGGACCGGCTTCTTGGCATAAAGGAATTTACAAAGTAATTGTCGTTATATACCAAAAATAGGTCGGAGAGTGGAGCAAATCTCCACTGTAATCTCGAATTGAACCCTAGGTTGTCCAGTTGGTTTCCGTACTGAATCAAAGTTGACCAAAAAATAGATTTGTTGAATGTTATATTTATTCTTGGGCTCAACAATAGAATATCTTCACTCTCATAAGGTTCTGGCAGCTTTATACTATTGTAGATCAATCCTAAAGAAAGAAAAACCGTTGGTTGGAGCCTTAGGCTCATGTCGCCTTCGAACACATATCGAGTGCCATTGTAAAATTCACCATAGCCAGGTTCAATATTATAAGAAAACACTTTTCTACGGTCGCTTTCGAAAGATAACTCAAAATTGGTGTAGTAGAATCCTGTTTCATCTGGTAGTTCCACCCCGCCATCCGTCCCAGTTGGGTCAAAGGTATCGGTGAGGTAGGTGTACCTGTTGAACATACGGAACCCTAGTTTTTCTTGAGTAACAAATTCTGCTTGCCATTGGGTAAATATGCTGAAGTCGGTGTTTTGGTAATCCAAGGTCGGTCTCCAAATAAAATTGGGACTAAACCGAAAGCCATGCGTATTCAATCTTCCTTTTTTTGGCCAAAAGTTAAATTCCACAAAGGGTCTTGCGGCCACAATGTCCTGTCTTCGGATAAAGCCTAGGTCTGACCTAAAATCATCGCCAACAAAATTGCCCCGTAACCCAAAATTGAAGTATCTCGAGTTGTATTGGAGGTCCATTCCCCCAGAATCGTTTCGGTCACCGATATCGTGGGCGAAGGCTCTGTGATAGAAAAATTTGCCTGTCCAGATGTTGCTTTTTGATGCAAGGTTATAATCTAGCCCTACCACACGGTTATAGCGATCCATAGCTTCCACGAAGTCGTAATCCCCAAAGGTTTGACGGTTTACAAAAATGAAACTTAGGTTGGATCGCGAAAACATTTTTTTCTGCAGCGCGAGTACGGTATTGTTGTTACTGGGGATTTCATTGACCTCATCTTCTTCGGTTTGAATGTTCAGTAAACCGAGTCTCCAATTATTGTTTAGTTTGCCACTCAAGCGAACTCCCCCGATAATTCCATTTTCTGTGGTCTCGCCATCCTTGTCTTCGGCAATTCCGATTCTTCTGGAGAAAAATGGATTGGCATCCCTTTCATTTCCAAAGGAACCAAAAAGGTCGCTATTGTCGATAAAAAACTGTCTTCTTTCTGGCAATGAAACTTCAAAACGTGTTAAGTTGGTTACAAAATTGTCAACTTCCACGTTGGAGAAATCCGGATTTAGGGTAACATCGAGATTCATACCATTTCCAATAGAAATTTTTGCATCTCCACCAAAGCCCATTTTGCTCAGATCCTGGTCGTTTTCGTAATCTTTGGCAAGTATGCCGTTTGCGTATGGGATCAGTGCCATCGGTGTTCTGGATTTTCCCAAAGGTTTTTCAAAGACCATATCGCCCATAAATGCCAAACTGTACACCAGCTGGTTTTGTGGAATTTTTATCCAAGTGCTCGTTTCGTTGGCCTGCATGTCAAAACGATAACTGTTAAAGCGCCATTTGGTCTCTCCCTGTTTAAATTTGAAAGAAGTTAAGGGAATGGCCAGTTCGCAGACGTAGTAACCATCATACAACTTGGCCTCTCCTTGCCATTTTACATCCCAAGAAGTAGTGAACCCACTTGGACCTGATCCACCATTGGAAATCAAGGCTTCTCTTCTAACACCATAGGGATTCATCCCAAAAAGGAAGGCATTGGTGCCATCGTTAAAAGTATCGAACATTAAACTGATGTTGTCGTTTCCTCCGGCCCTGTAATCCCTTTGCAGTGAGGGGATCACGTAGTCATCGCCTTTGGTCTGTAATTTGATGCCAACAAAAAGTGTAGTGCTGTTGTAGGCCATTTTAATTTGGGTCTGTTGGAATGCGAGGGTAGTGTCGGATGGAAAATATTGATTAAAATCACCCGCACTTTCTGCAATCTCCCATACACTTTCATCCAGAATACCATCTACCTTAATAATGTCATCGACATATCTTACGGTAAAGCTTTTATGGTTTGATTGTGATAATAAGGTAAACGGTAGGAGAATTGCAGCTAGTACAATACATTTTTTTAACATTGTTTGAGTTTAGTTGGTGCATCAAATTTAACAGATACATAGTTAAAAAATTATTAAAGTTTTAAAATATGTTGCTGTTTGGTAAATCATTACGAAAATTAGTGCTAAGAATTTCCCCCAAGCCTTTCTTCTTAATTAAAGGACGTTAAAAAATGAAAAAAACCTTATTCTTATTCTTATTTTTTCCGGTTATTGTTTTTGGTAACACGATTTGGGGTAAAACGGGCCATCGGGCCACAGGTCAAATTGCAGAAAGCCATTTGTCCGGGAAAACAAAGCGTGCAATAAACGACTTATTGGATGGGCATAGCTTAGCTTTTGTGTCCACATTTGCCGATGATATAAAGGCTGACCGGGCCTATTCCAAATATTCGGCATGGCACTATGTCAATTACCCTCTGGGTTTGTCGTACAAGGACTCCGATAAAAGCGAACATGGCGATATTGTCACCGCTATTGAAACGTGCATCTCTGTAATCAAGAATAAAAACAGCTCCAGAAAGGATCGGGTCTTTCATTTAAAAATGCTGATTCATTTAATAGGAGACCTGCACCAGCCCATGCATGTGAGCAGAGCAGAGGACAAGGGGGGCAATACCATACAGGTACAGTGGTTTGGTGAAGGAAGCAATTTGCACAGGGTTTGGGACAAAAACTTGATAGAGTCATATGGTATGACCTACACTGAACTCGCTTCGGAGTTGGAAAATGTTAGTAGAAAAAAACGCAAAGAACTCCAGATGGGAACAATTTACGATTGGGTGGATGAATCCCACAAGATTTGTGAAGGTCTATATAATTCTGTTGAGGTTGGCGAAAAGTTGGGATACCGCTACTCCTACGATTATAATGATCTGCTCTTAGATCAATTACAGAAAGGTGGTCTGCGACTAGCTAAAATATTGAACGAGGTTTTTGGATAATCGTTTCACGACTGCAGGACCGTCTTTAATTGGTTTCGGTATTCCGAAGGATTTTGCCCTGTGAACGCTTTGAACGATTTGTTGAAATGTGAAAAGTTGTTGAACCCACTATCATAACAAACTTGGGTTATACTGATGGGTTGCTCCGCCAAAAGTTTGGATGCATGTACCAAACGATATTCGTTTACAAACTGTGTAAATGTTTTGTTGGTAATTTTTTTAAAATACCTGCAAAAAGAAGGAACGGTCATGCTGACCATATCGGCTATTTGTTCGAGCCTAATATCTTCTTTAAAATTGGTCTTTACATAATTGAACACGATATTGATCCGGTCGTTGTCCTTTACTTCGGTTTCCATGGAAAAACCTTCGGCGTTCAATACGTGCATTTCATTGGATGTGGCCAAGATGTTGAATATGTTAAGGATGGATAATAATCGCTGAAAATCTGTTTGATATTCCAAGATTTCCATTTTCTCACCCACCTTCATTTTGGTCTTTCCGGAAAAAGCGATTCCCCCTTTGGCAACTTCGAACAACTTTTGGATATTTTTCATTTCGGGAATATTGAAAAAGTCACTTCCCAAAAAGTCAGCTTTCATTTGGATGAGGGTCTCGCTCTTGTTTCCTGTAAGCTTATCGGTAAAACCACAATGCGGTAGGTTGGATCCAATTAATATAAGATCACCGTTCCTAAAATAGGAGACGTGGCTTCCAATTTGTCTTTTTCCAGAACCACCATTTACATATACCAGTTCCAGTTCGGGATGGTAGTGCCAACCAAAGTTTTTGTTCTCATGGTTTTCATTGAATTTCTGAAAAGTGAACGAGTGGCCAAAACTTGGGGCTATTGCTTCAAATGCTGGTTTTTGAATCATGTACTGCTTTTTTCTTTTGCCTATACTGGCATAGACCTGTACGTATTATGTAAATATCCACAATGTTACCGCAAAGTTATGCTATTTTATCATTAATACTATGTTAAAACAATTACTATGTTAAAATAGCATATAAACTGGAAAATAGAGTGGTGTTTTGGAGGATTGTTGGGGCATAGATTTGCATTGTAATCTTAAAAAAACGAAGTGTTATGAAAATAGTAAAGAACTTAGCAGTAGCAGTAGCCTTGTTGATTAGTGCGATTGGGATGGCCAATACAGAAACGATTGAATCTGGAAAAAAGGCAGTAGCGAAGTATGAGGTTGAAAAGAACTTGGTAAAAGTTAACCTTGACCCCGTATTTATCAAAAAAGGTCAAAAGGTAATGATGAACCTTTTGAATATTTCTCAAGGCAAAGTACTTCTTAAGGTGTACGATAGCAAGAATCGATTGGTTTTTGATGAAGCTATCGATGGAAAAGTTGTAGTAGAAAAAGCTTTCAACTTTGAACAGGCGTTCGAAGGCGAATATACCATAGTCGTAGTGGACAAGTTCGGGACCTACACGGAAACTATGGAAGTAAGATAGTTTGTTTAGTTAATTTTTATGTGCATGGGGGTCGAGAGACCCCTTTTTTATCTCCACTTTTTTAGTTTCTCTCTTTTACTGATCGGTATGGCTTGGTTTTTCAGTGCCAATTGCAGCACATCATTATTTTTGGTTTTGGCATACAGTAAATCATAGAATTGTTTTACCGTTAAAGGGCTTTCCGATGTTTTTACAAGCTCCATAACATCGCCCGTTTTTACGGCCCCTGGTTCCAAAATCCGAACATAGGTGCCAGGAAACCCATGGTCTATAAATTGCTTGATAATGTTTTGGTCCTCAAAACGAATCCCTAGTTTGTAACAGGGTTCTCTGGGCTGAGTTATTTGTACCAGAGCAGAACCTAGTTGATAAGTGCTTCCGATTCTAATTTGAGATTCGTCCAACCCCTCAACGGTTAAATTTTCGCCAAACATGCCCCAGTTCCATTCCAGATGCGGATATTTTTCTTTCCAATACGCGTAACGATCGGAAGAAAACAGATAAGCAGCCTTGTAGATGCCGCCATGGTATTTTCTATCTACTACTGTATCACCTTGAACATCCGTACTCTCCAGCAAAATAGGTTCGTCAACAGGGTACTTGTAAATGCCGGTGGTTGTTTCTTTGCCGTTCCATACTATTTTAGTGGGATTGCCGAGGTTGGTGGAAATTATTTTCATAATGGCAAGTTATAAAAAACCACCGCTTATAACGGTGGTCCTCAATTTTAATTTAGAAAAGAAAATTTTAATCGTTCTTTTCCAATTTTTTGGTCATGTTAAATCCTACCATTAGGCCAACTCCGGCCAACAGGAAGATTGTTCCCGGATAGGCGACTTCTTCATCCACGCCCAAGCTGTAGTGCAAAATGGACGCCACAAAAATGGCAATTCCGATACCCATCAACAATAAGGAAAGGTTTAGAATGATGATTTTCCAGAACGGTGCTGCACCTTCTTGTCTTCCTTTCATAAAAATACTGGCGTCGGCACCTTTTTCTATAAGGGCCAATCGCTCTTTGTTCCTTGTTGAAAAATAGAGGTATGCAATGGCAAAAAAGACTCCAAAAATTATTGGTAAAATGATTACTTCAGATCCCATAACAGTTCGTTTTAATGATTGTTCATAATTTATTTGTTCATAACCTATGACGATGGTTTTCTGAATTAGGTTACATATTTTTAGAAATATTATTTTACGTGTAACCTAAGTAGCGTTTTTAGCGTCCAATGAGCAATGCTGACCAACAAGGAAAAAGAACTGATCTCGAAAATACGCAAGGGCAATACCCGTGCGTTCTCGGATTTTGTGGACAGTTATAAGGATTTGGTGTTTACATTGTCCATTAGGATGCTTGGCAGTAGGGAAGAAGCAGAAGAAGTGTCGCAAGATGTATTTATTAAGGTATATAAATCCTTGTCTAATTTTAAAGGAGATTCCAAATTATCCACATGGATTTATAGAATTGCATACAACTCGTGCTTGGATAGAATCAAGAAAAATAAAAAGAAAAGAATATATAGCGAGTTGGATCAGGTGGACCAAATTGCCTATGCAGAGATTGATACGGCCTTGGATAATATGATGAGGGCAGAAAGAAGCAGATTAGTAGAGCAATGCCTATTGCAATTATCTACAGAAGATGCTGGAGTCCTTACTTTGTTTTATCTTGAGGAGAAGAGTCTACAGGAAATGGAGGAAACTACAAATCTTCCGGTAAATACATTAAAAGTGAGGTTGTTTAGGGCCAGAAAAAGATTGGCCTCGATTATGGAAAAAAATTTAAACAAAGAAATATTGCAGAGCAATGGATAAGCAAGAAGATAAAAAACTGGAGGCTTTGATCGATAAATTCATGGAAGAGGTCCCGATGGAGTCACCTTCTGTAGATTTTACACAAAACGTACTGCAAAAACTAAAGGACGAAGCCCCTAAAGAAGTTTTTAAGTACAAACCGATTTTATCTGGAAGAACTTTGTTCTTCGGGTTTATTGCATTTGTAGCGTTGCTGGTGTTTACAGGTTCGCAATTAGGATTGGACAGTGACCAAGGTTGGTTTAAAAACATAAAGATGGATGCTTGGTTCCAGATGGACTGGCGGTGGATGGGCGGTTTTTCATCTTCCAAAACCATGGTATATGCATTTTTATTCCTTGGACTATTATTTTTTGTCCAGGTACCTTGGTTAAAAAAACAGCTGGATAGTAAGGTTTTTTAGAGGTAAGCGTAAAAATATGCCCAATACATCAAAAAGAATTGAAGAGGGATTCGAAGAGCCAATATCCACTTGGGAATGCCTGCAGATGCCTTTTGGCCAGATAGCATGTAAAAATGAACCATTAAGAACACGGCCAACATTAAAATAATGCCAAAGGAACTTAATTTTCTTGTGCTATCGAAGCAAAGACCTATGCCCAATAAAATTTCGGAAATGCCACTTAAATATACCAAAAGTTTATGCTTGGGCAGATAAAGGGGCATAATCCGCATGTACATTTTAGGTTTTATAAAATGCATGGTTCCGGCAAAAACATACATTCCGGCCATTGCATAAAGGTGCCATGGAATCATAATACTTAGTTTTTAAAATACCAAAACGGCAATATGGCATCGGTAACTGTAACAATGGAATCTTTCTCCTTTCGTTTTCGTCTTAAACGAATCATATGTTTACCTTCCTCAAGGGTTGAGATTTTAAGATAGGTCTCAAACCCAAGAATGTTGTTTATTCCGGTGGTTACTATAAAGTCTTCGTCCATATCGAGAGTGTCGATTCGGAAGGAATATATTTCGTTGAATGTTTTTAAGTATATTTTACGAATACTGTCTTTTTGACGGGTACTGGTAATCTCGTCGCTCCAGTTTGAGGTTATTTTTATGCTGCTGGTAAGTCCTCTGCGGTCTTTTTCCGGAGTCAATGAATCGTTGAAGGCAAATACGCGGTCTTCCAGATTTTCTGAAAATGGCACAAAAACATTCAAATAGGGTTCGGTAATAACTTTGGAAGGGATAACGATGCGACCAGGAAAATCCCCTTCTTCTGTCATCATGTCCAAATAGTTTTCCTTTTTGGCAAATATGCTGGACGACCTTTGATCTTTATCCAGATAGTTGGACTGTCTGTATTCTAAACTGGTTATCAGTAAAATTGCGATATAGATCGGTGCTAAAAGCAGGGTCAACCTTTTACCGAACCGGTTGTCCAAAAAATTATATACCAACGGACGGTAAAGAAAGGATAGGGTAAGAAAACTAAAGACCCAGTAAATGGGAAAATATATTAGCGAGATCCATTTCTTCTTTTTTAACCAGCCTTGGGTAATAAAATCGAAAAAGGTCAGAAACATGCCGAAAACAATAAAGACAATCAATATGGCACCGAATGTACTGGCAAATTTTTCGGGCAAAATATCGCTTTCAATGATATAGTTGGCCACTAATACAATCGAAATAATGATCATGGTCATGGCAAGCACGTAGAAAATCAACAGGAAGGATATAGCGAACAATACACTGCAATAATTTTCCAGATTGGCAATGTAGCGATCAAAAGAAACGATCCGTTTTTTTAGGTATTTGGTAAAACGCTCGGAATAGCGTAGCCGCTCAAATTCAATGTCACCGGATACATAGCGGAGACCAAGCGCTCCGATCCATAACCCTCTTAGGATTACGTGTAACAATAGGTTGAACAACAAGATGGAACAGGCAATGTTTAAGATAAAATAAAATACCAAGCGATAGATTTGGTCTTCGTTTTGGGCATTGACCATTTCTATCCGAAGTGGTTCGTAGGCCGTAAAGAGCCCAAAAATGGCAAAACCAGAAATAATAAGTTCCAGTTCCCAGCTTTGCTGCTGTAAGGAGTCCAGAAGCTTTTTAAAAGTTGGACTATTGTAATCGTTGTTGCCCACGGTTTGATCGGTTTGTTGATCCAAGATAGGCATAAAATAAAAAAGTCGCTCATTTTGAGCGACTTTGCTAGATTGTTTGTAAATATGATCAAACTATTTGATCATATCGTAGCTGCGGGAAATAAACTTGGTAAGTTCCTCTCCTTTTAGGAGTCCTTTGGATAATCTTGCCAAATCCAAGGATTGATTGATCAGCCTTTCCCGCTTTTTTGCAGTTTTGGTATTCAGGATTTCGCCCACCAATTCGTGGTTGGTGTTTACGATAAGATTGTACATATCGGGCATGTTCCCCATACCAAACATACCACCGCCACCAGTTTGCTGCATCTCTTTCATTCGGCGCATAAATTCGGGTTCGGTGATAATAAACGGTGAAGCGCTGCTTTCCATGGCTTCCAATTGAATAGTATATCCCTTATCGGAAATTACTTTTTCCAAATCAGCCTTTAGGTTGTCCTTTTCCTCATCGGACAATTTGGAAATGGCCGTCTCCTCTTTTTTGATAAGGTTGTCTATATGGTCCGAATCCACACGCACAAAGGATAGGTTCTCTTTGGAGGTTTCCAACTTCTGCATCAAATGCGGAACAATTGGAGAGTCCAAAAGCAATACTTCGTAACCTTTTGCCTTGGCAGCTTCGATATAGCTATGCTGTGCCTCTTTGTCGGAGGTGTACAGAACCACCAATTTATCATCCTTGTCGGTTTGGTTGTCCTTGATCTTGGCTTCCAGTTCTTCAAAAGTAAAGTAGTCGCCATCAACTGTAGGATAGAGTGCAAACTTGTCCGCCTTTTCAAAGAATTTATCTTCGGAAAGCATACCGTATTCGATCACAACTTTAATATCGTTCCATTTTTGCTCAAAATCCTCACGATTGTTTTTAAAGAGGGAGCTCAATTTATCCGCTACTTTTCTGGTGATATAGGACGATATCTTTTTAACGGCGCCATCTGCCTGCAAATAAGACCTTGAAACATTCAATGGGATATCCGGAGAGTCTATGACCCCTTTTAACATGGTCAAAAACTCTGGCACGATGCCTTCAACATTATCTGTTACGAACACTTGGTTCTGGTATAGTTGAATTCTGTCCTTTTGGATGTTAAGGTCGTTCGATAACTTGGGGAAGTACAAAATACCCGTTAAGTTAAAAGGGTAATCTACATTAAGATGTATGTGGAACAGGGGTTCCTCGAACTGCATCGGGTATAGTTCCCTGTAAAAACTTTTGTAGTCATCATCACTTAAATCCGTAGGCTGTTTGGTCCATGCTGGATTTGGGTTGTTGATGATATTGTCCATCTCTTGGGTCGGTGCAGGGTCCTCTTCTTTTGCGTCTTCTGGTTTAGGAAGTGTCTCGGTTTTTGTTCCGAATTTAATCGGAATGGGCATAAACTTGTTGTACTTCACTAAAAGCTCCCGGATTCTGGCATCTTCCAAAAACTCGGTGGAATCTTCGGCAATATGAAGAATAATTTCCGTTCCTCTATCTGCTTTGTCACTAGGTTCAAGCGAGAATTCGGGAGAACCATCACAGCTCCAATGAACTGCCGGTTCATCTTTGTGGCTCTTTGTTAGGATCTCCACTTTCTCCGCAACCATAAACGCAGAGTAGAACCCAAGGCCAAAATGCCCAATGATCCCAGCATCTTTGCCAGCATCTTTATACTTGTCCAAAAATTCTTCAGCACCGGAAAAAGCTACTTCGTTGATGTACTTTTTCACTTCATCCTCCGTCATCCCAATACCTTGGTCGATTATATGGATACGTTTATTGTCCTTGTCCACTTTTACCTCGATCATTGGGTTGCCATATTCTACCTTGGCCTCACCAATAGATGTAAGGTGTTTTAGTTTGAGGGTCGCATCCGTAGCGTTGGAAATAAGTTCCCTTAAAAAAATCTCGTGATCACTGTATAGAAATTTTTTGATCAAAGGAAAAATGTTCTCTACTGAAACATTGATTTTACCTGTTGCCATCGTTTTGTTGTTTTATTCTTTTTATTGCTTATTGGTCAAAAAAAATACCAGAATGATAAATATGACAAACTGACATTTGAATGTAAAAGATGCTATGGATATCATTTTTTAACAAAACTTTGTTTATTAAATATTAAAAAAGATTAAACAAAACGTGTATCTTTACTTTGTTATGGGATAATTGCTATGAAATAGTATTACTATAACAAGTTTATTTATTGGTTAGGTTGTGAAAATGCACTTTCGCTCGGAAGTGCATTTTCTTTGAAAGTTCGATTTATCACCGGCCAATACCATATTTTAAAGAACCTTTTTAAAAACACATCAAAATGGCAAATACTTCAAAATCCAAAATTACCGAAGATAAAATTGTTGACTTGTTCATGGAATCTGTATTGGAGCATGAAAAGATGCCTAGTTCGATATATAAATTTTGTAAGGAGAACAAAATAAAGGAAGAAGAGTTCTATGCTTTTTTTGGCTCGTTGGATACACTCCAGAAATCAATATGGAGCAAATTTTTTGATAGTAGTTTTGAGTTGATCCAAAAAAGCAAGGATTACCCAGAAATGACAAACGAGGAGAAGATGCTTACTTTTTTCTACACCTTCTTCGAAAATTTGACACTTAATAGAAGCTATGTTCTTTTTATAATGAAGGAACATAAATATTCCTTGGAAGGATTGAATCAGTTAAAAGGACTTCGCAAACGCTTCAAGGATTTTGCATCCACATTGATCGAGGAAAGAAATGAGGAGAAGAATCTAAAGATTTTAAAATTTAACGCTCCATTATTTTCTGAAGGGGCTTGGCTGCAATTTTTGTTCATTTTAAAGTTTTGGGCCGAAGATGGGTCGCCCGGATTGGAGAAAACAGATATTGCCATAGAGAAATCCGTGACTACCATTTTCCAGATTTTTGAGAACACATCTTTGGAAAAAATTGTTGACCTAGGAAAGTTTCTATATAAAGAAAAATTCGTGTAACGCTTATGAAAACACTGGACACCATACCCACCGGTAAAATTGAGCGGGCCGGGAAACTTGTAAAAACAGGCGTTAAAATAGGCGGTAACTATGTGAAGTATTATGGGAAAAAATTGGTCGATCCACAGATTTCCAGAGATACCTTGAACCAAGACAATGCAGAGGACATTTATGATGGCTTAAAAAGTTTAAAGGGGAGTGCCCTAAAAGTAGCGCAAATGCTAAGCATGGAGAAAAATCTTTTGCCACGGGCTTACGTGGAAAAGTTTTCCCTGTCGCAATTTTCAGTTCCGCCCTTGTCCGCCCCTTTGGTGCGTAAGACTTTCAAAAAATATTTGGATAAATATCCAGAACAGATTTTTGATGAATTTGAGAAGGATTCCGTTAATGCCGCAAGTATTGGTCAAGTGCATCGAGCCCAAAAGGACGGAAGGAAGTTGGCGGTCAAAATCCAATACCCTGGAGTGGCCGAAAGTATAAGCAGTGATTTGGCGCTGGTAAAACCCGTGGCCATTAAAATGTTCAACTTAAAGGGCAAGGATTCAGAGAAATATTTTAAAGAAGTAGAGCATAAGCTTAAGGAGGAAACCGATTACATATTGGAACTGGAACAGAGTAGCGAAATAACTGCCGAATGCTCCGTAATCCCCAACATGAAATTTCCAAAATATTATCGCGAACTCTCCAGCGAACGAATTCTGACCATGGATTGGATGGAGGGTGTCCATCTTGGTGAGTTTACCCAAAAAGAGTTTGATGCCCGACTAGGCAATACTTTAGGACAGGCACTTTGGGATTTTTATATGTTCCAGATTCACAAATTAAAGCGGGTACACGCCGATCCCCATCCGGGAAATTTTTTGGTAAGTGATGAAGGTAAATTGATCGCCATCGACTTTGGTTGCATTAAACAAATACCGGATGATTTTTATGTGCCTTATTTTGAATTGGCCAAACCGGAAAATATAAATAACGATGAGGTTTTTATGGAGAAACTCTATGAGCTCGAAATCCTGACGCCTACAGATTCGGAAGAGGAGCTCCGGTTTTTTACAGCCTTGTTCAAGGAAATGTTGACTATTTTTACATCACCTTTCCATAAGGAAACCTTCGATTTTGGTAATGAAGATTTCTGGACCAAAATTGCAAACTTGAGCGAGCGTTATTCCAAGGATGAACAGATTCGTAAAATGAACGGTAATCGAGGGTCGAAACACTTTTTATACATCAATCGTACATTTTTTGGACTTTACAATCTCTTGCATGACCTAAAAGCAAGGGTAAATGTTAATTCCTACGAAGAATTTTTAGATTGACTTTATGTTCAAATAAGAAAAATCCCGTTCGAAAGAAAACCTTGGAACGGGATTTTTTATGCGTAAAAAGTAAATGGATTACTTTTTCTGCTTTACATATTTTTCCAGCCATTGGTCTTGTTCCCAAAGCATGTGCAAAATACTTTCCTTGCCTCGGTAGCCATGACTCTCTTTAGGTAGCATAACCAGTCGAACTGTGGCGCCCAAGCCCTTTAGGGCATTAAAATAGCGCTCACTTTGCATAGGGTAAGTACCAGAGTTATTGTCCGCTTGGCCGTGGATCAATAATAAAGGTGTTTTCATTTTTTCCGCATGCATAAATGGAGACATGGTGTAATATACCTCAGGGGCTTCCCAATAATTTCTTTCCTCACTTTGAAAACCAAATGGGGTCAAAGTTCTATTGTAGGCGCCGCTTCGGGCGATACCTGCAGCAAATAGGTCCGAATGGGAAAGCAGGTTGGCCACCATAAAGGCTCCATAACTGTGCCCGCCCACTGCAATACGGTCGCGATCAATGTAGCCTAGGGCATCCACTGCATCGATGGCGGCTTTGGCGTTGGCCACTAATTGGCTTCTAAAGCTGTCGTTGGGCTGTTCGTCACCTTCACCAATAATAGGGAAGGCGGCTCCATCCAATACAACATAACCTTTGGTTACCCAGTAAATTGGTGATCCCCAAAATGGGTAAGTAAACTCATTCGGGTTGGAGGTATTTTGCGATGCACTGTTCTTATCCTTGTATTCTCTTGGGTATGCCCATAAGATCATCGGCATTTTTTCTTTTTTCTCCATATCATAACCAACAGGCAGATATAAGGTTCCGGAAAGTTCCAATCCGTCTTCCCTTTTATAGGTAATTACCTCTTTGTGCACATTTTGAATGCTTTTGTACGGGTTTTCAAAATCTGTCAACTGAACCGGTCCTTTTCTTTTGATCAAACTTTTATAATAGTAGTTTGGATATTCGCTTGCAGATTCTATACGAACCAACAGTAGGTCTTTGTTTGGGTCGTACTCAATCAGGTTTTCAAGCTTACTTTCTAGTTTGGATGTGTACAGCCTTGTTTTCTTAAGGGCTTTTAAATCCATTTTTTCAACAAAAGGAAACTGTCCCTCTTCTGTATATCCATCTCCGATCAGGTAGGCATTGTTGTTTTTGTCCAAAGACAGTACCCAACTTCCGTTTTCGTCCCTTTTGGTGACAAAACTTCCAGGGTCGCTATACACATCTTGATAGTTTCGGTCTTCGATAATTTGGGCTCCTTTTTCTGGATTGGAAGGATCAAAAACATAAGTTTTGGTGTTTCTGTTGTTCCACCAGCGGTCGTGGGCAATGGCAAGATTGTCGTTGCCCCATTGTATGTAGTTAAACCTGTTTTTAGTTTTTAGAATAGATTTGCCCTCACCATTAAAAGGCGCTTCCAGTTCAAAGACTTCGTCACGGAAAGGTACTTCGTTTTCTGGATCACCGCCATCTAAAGCCTCAACATAAGTTATAGTTGCAGGCTTATCGTTTCTCCACCTTATGTTTCGCATACCGGTTCTGGTGGCCATAAAGCCTTTGGGAAGATCTTCGATAAGAGGAACTTGTAACAAAGTCTTAACCTCGCTACCATTATTCCTGTACACAGTGGTAGTGTTCGGAAATCTATAATAAGGCACCAAGTAGGAGAAAGGCTTGTCCAGGGTTACCGTCATTACATATTCGCCATCTGGTGAAAAGTTGATGCTCGTGTACAGGTTTGCATCTTTCCACTTGGTCTTGCTGCCATCCAACTTTACTTTATAAAGCTCTGAACGGGC
Source organism: Algicola sp. (assembly GCA_018222835.1). Lineage (GTDB taxonomy): Bacteria > Bacteroidota > Bacteroidia > Flavobacteriales > Flavobacteriaceae > Flagellimonas. The sequence goes on from JAAEZN010000023.1 coordinate 32,768, forward strand.
CAATTGTTCAAAATTAAATTCATCGTTAGGGTTCTTTAACAGGTCCTGATAGGTTCTGTTCTGAGCTTTTTTGCCATCGTTGGTGGAAATGGTAGGTCCCTCTGGAACAGCTTCGTCCACATTGATCAACGGTTTTCTGTCGGAAGGCAACATTTTTACCAAAATGGATTCTCCATCCTTGAACCAATTGATGATGTCTCTCATGTTGGCATTCACATTGGTGTCCGTAATCGATTTAACGGAGGCGGATTTTAAATCCAAAACCATAACCTCCACACCTTTTGGAGTTGTGTTGGTAAATGCTATTTTGGATTGGTCGGGAGACCAATTAAAGTTTGCCAATCGTGGATTTTTGGGCATTCCTGTAACTTGGGCACCATCTTTTTTCCCAATTTCCTTTACCAAAATATTGTTGAAGTAATTGGTGCGGCTTCCAATGTTGGTTTTAGGATTGATTCGCAGGCCGGCAAGCCTAAGTTCTGTTTCCGATAATTCCGCAATGGTCTTATAGTAATCTCTATAAAGCAATACCATATATTTGCCATTGTCGGATATAAGGACACTGGGGGCCAATGGAGCATTGACAAGTTCTAAAATTTCATCTGAGGGTTCCTGATAGGTAAGTTTTTCCTGGGCTTGCGTTAAGTTTATCGTAAAAGCAGCCAAGAATAACCAAAGATATTTTTTCATTATCTTTTTTTAAGTTTATTGAGTGATTTTTTAATGTTTTTTAAAAGTACAACTTTTAAAAAGTTTTATTTTGCCGATATCTTGAAAATTTGGCATGTATATTTGCTAATTTTCAAATTCTAACTATCTTTTTATTTAAAACATAATACATGTACAATTCCAAGATTGCCGGACTAGGTTTTTACGTCCCCGAAAATGTGGTCACTAACGATGATCTATCCAAAGTAATGGATACCAATGATGAATGGATACAAGAGCGTACCGGTATAAAGGAAAGACGCCATGTAATTAAAGGTGCCGATACCACTACATCTATGGGGGTAAAGGCCGCCCAAAAGGCAATTGAACGTGCTGGAATAGATAAAAATGATATTGATTTTATTGTTTTTGCCACATTGAGCCCGGACTATTATTTTCCTGGCCCAGGGGTCTTGGTACAAAGGGATTTGGGCCTTAAGACAGTTGGTTCCCTGGATGTACGAAACCAATGTTCCGGTTTTGTGTACGGAATATCCGTTGCGGACCAATATATTAAAAGCGGTATGTACAAAAATGTCCTTGTAATTGGTTCCGAGCTCCACTCACATGGTTTGGACATGACTACAAGAGGCAGGGGAGTGTCCGTGATTTTTGGCGATGGTGCCGGCGCTGCGGTTCTTACCCGTGAGGAAGATACTTCCAAAGGAATTCTGTCCACGCATCTGCACTCAGAAGGCCAGCATGCCGAAGAACTTTCGTTGATTGCCCCTGGAATGGGTAAACGTTGGGTTACAGATATTATTGAAGATGCCGATTCTGAGGATACTTCATATTTTCCTTATATGAACGGACAGTTTGTGTTTAAAAATGCAGTGGTTCGGTTTAGTGAGGTAATTATGGAGGGTCTGCAAAAGAATCATTTAAAACCCGAAGATATTGATATGTTGATTCCGCATCAGGCCAATTTGCGTATCTCACAATTTATACAAAAGAAATTTGGATTGAGGGACGATCAGGTATTCAACAATATTATGAAATACGGAAACACTACGGCTGCATCCATTCCCATTGCCTTGACCGAGGCTTGGGAAGAAGGGAAGGTTAATGAGGGCGATTTAGTAGTACTGGCTGCTTTTGGTAGTGGCTTTACGTGGGGCAGTGCCATAATTAGGTGGTAATTTCTATTTATAATAAAAGTTAAAACCCCGATTCTTTAGAATCGGGGTTTTTTATTGATGCCCTCACAAGATAGATAACCAACCAACACTCTAATATGAAGCATCAATATGTTTAAAGAATTCCGCCACCACCTTGCTTGGTGTTGTCGTCTCTTCTTTTACGTTGCTTGGCGCGATATTTTCCACTTCCAAAACGGTAGGATAACCCTACATAAACGTTGTTGCTTTCCCAATTAAAGGCACCTTCCTGTGCATAGGGGAAGTCTCCATCAAAAGCGAAACGCATGGTATTAAAAATGTCGTTGTAATTAAAACTAAGGGTGCCTTTTCCTTCGGCAAAGCTGTAGCGTGCGCCCAAGTTCACAAAATACATGGGTTCTGCATCAAACTGTATGCTTTTGTTTCTTCCGCGGTAGAATCCAAAGGCTTGTAGTGTTAACTTTTTTGTTACTGTAAAGCTATTGTTCATCCGTAGGTTCCAAGCAGTGTTGTCAACTTCTACTCTTTGTTCCACGATATCCTCCTCGCTAGGTGTTGGTCCGGTAGTGTTCAATGTTTCGGTAATTCCTCTTTGTGTTTGCGAAAAAAGGTCAAAACTACCATTAATGTTCCACCACTTTGCAGGACGATAATTGGTTGATAGCTCAATTCCGTAGGCCGAAGTTTTATCGAAATTATCGAAAGTCAGGATGGTTTTGTTCAGATCCAGACGATCAATATAAACTGCTCTATTGATCTCGTCGGTTATACTTCGATAAAAGACCCCACCTGTAACACTGCCGTTCTTTAATCTTTTGGTGTAATTGGCTTCGTAGGAACTGGTAAACTGTGGTACCAAATTTGGGTTTCCGAACGAAGATATCAGTGGTGTGGCAAATTCCCTGATAGGGTTTACTTGTTGTAGGCCTGGGCGATCCACTCTTCTGCTGTAGCTTACTTGAATCTGGTCTTTTTCGTTGGGTTTGTACGTAACAAAAGCAGATGGGTAGATCTCTGTATAATCATCGGTAAAGGCACGTACGGCATTGGTATCCGCTTTTACCTGAACATCCTCTATGCGCACGCCCACTTGGTAGGACCAACGCTCGTAAGATTGACCAAAAGTGGCGTATGCGGAATAAATATCCATATCGTAAATAAACTTTGTGGATGGTGTTGGCACCAAATTACCATTGTTGTTAAACGACTGCCCGGTTGAGGAATAATCCACTTCGGTCTCAAAATTTCTGGATTCCAGCCCTAATTCAAGTTTAGAAATGCTGTCCAGAGGATTTACATAATCCAAATTGGCCGTGGTCTGAGTTCTCTCTGTATCCACAAAATCCTTGTAATTTGGATAGGTAGATGCACCTGTTGAGCTAAAATCGGCATCTTGTTCGCTTTCAAATTGGTTGTGGTCTATTTCCAATTCAATATTGTGCCCCTCCTTGTTAAAATCCAGTTTATAATCAAAATTGTACTGTTCGCTCCGGTTATTGGAGTCATCTAAGAACAATTGTGCTACATTACGAGATGGATCGTTAAAATAGGATACCACAGTACTTCCGTTTCCTTTGCCCTCAAAAATATTTTGGTTCGTGAAAAAGGAAATGGTGTTTTTGTCATTCAGATAAAAATCAACTCCTAATTTGTAGAGGTGCGATTTGTTGTTGTTGAAAAAATCAAACTTTTGATGGGAGTTTTCCTTTTTACGTAGAATACTTCCATCATTGACCCATTTGCCAATATTGTTTCCGTAGTTCCCGTACAAATTGAATTTTCCGTTGCGGTAGTTCATATCTATGGAACTATTGAATTTGGCCTCGATGGCTTTGGTAAGACCCAAATTTATGTTTCCGTTGAAGCCGATATTGGCATTTTTATGCAGCACAATATTAATGATACCGCTCATGCCTTCTGGATTGTATTTGGCAGACGGATTGGTAATCAGTTCTATGGATTTAATGGCAGTGGAAGGAATCTGTCTTAGCAATTGCGCCACTGGCACGTTGGACAATTTACCATCTACCATTACCCGTACATTGGAATTTCCTCTCAGGCTAATATCCCCGGTTTGGGAATCCACATTCACGGAGGGTATGTTGTTCATAATGTCTGAAGCTGTTGCGCCTGCAGTGGTCAAATCTTTGCCTACATTAATAACTTTCCGGTCCACGCGCTGTTCTATGGTAGTTCGTTCGGCTACCAGTTCTACGCCGTCCAATTCCTCATTTTCTTCGGTCAAGGTTACGGTACCTATATTTAGGTTGCGTTTTCCTTTGGCGATGACCAATTTCTGGGAATGTGTCTTATAGCCAATAAATTGAACTTCGAAAAGGAAAGTACCGTCAGGAAGTTTATCTATTTCAAAGTTTCCGTTCTCGGAGGTGATGCTACCGGTAATGGTCTCGGTGCCGTCTTCAGATTTAATCACCACGGCCGCATAGGCCACGGGCTGTTTTGATATTTCGTCAACCACGGTTCCGCTTATGGAGCCCAAAGCGTTACTGGGGTCGTTGGCCGATAAATTTTTTGGGAATGCCAAGCACAGGAAAAGTGCAAAAAGAAGGCTCACGTTTTTCATGAGTAGTTCGTTTTTTGATTGATGATTAGATTGATTGATTGATGATACATTTAAGACGCCTATAGTCGGAGAATGTTACACGTTAATTTTTAACATTCTTTAACAAGTCGAAAGCGGGGCAAAGGTCTTTGTAAGGTGTTCTACTTTGGTGAGACTATAGATTGAGGGATTAAAAGAAGAAACCCCGGTAAAGTTACCGGGGTTGTACATTGATAAGCTATACTAAACACTAACCATTAACTATAAAAATACAGTCTTACCAATGAAGTTTAAGATATAAAAAATAGACGAGTATATTTATCAAAAATTACAGTCTATATTAAAGTTTAACACAAAAATTAACAAATGCAAAAAACACTTGTTGTAGGGGCTTCTACAAACCCGGAAAGATACAGTAACACAGCAATTCGTAGGTTGGTTGATAACAAAATTGAAACAACCGCATTTGGGATACGTGGGGGAACTGTATCAGGGGTGCAAGTTAAGAATAACTGGAGTGATTTTCAAAATATTGACACAGTATCTTTATATCTAAACCCAAAAAATCAAAAAGAATACTACCAACAGATCATAGATCTTAACCCAAAAAGGGTCATTTTTAACCCTGGCACCGAGAATCCAGAGTTCTATCAAGTGCTTCAAAATGAGGGTGTAGAGGTGGAAGAGGCCTGTACTTTGGTACTACTTGCTACAGGGCAGTACTAGAAGACGGCTCTTTTTTTCGTATTAACCATAAACCGATAAATGTCAACAGTCCATTTAGCGGGAGCAGCTCATAACCTACTTGGTAACCACCTAAGTAAGAAGCGGGGATGTTGGCGATACATACTATGGTGATTACAGATGCTAGAGCAACGATCCATACATAGCTGTCCTTGATTTTGTGTTTGGTGAGAATACCGAAGGCAAAGAGTCCCAGCAATGGACCATAGGTGTAACCTGCAACGGTCAGCAGACTATCTATTACATTGCTGCTCAATATATATTTAAAGGCTATGATCACTAAGATCAACATAATACTCATTACAATATGGGTTCGTTTACGAATCTTTTTTTGTTCTTGATCCGCCTTTTGTTGCACATTTAAAAAGTCCACACAGAAAGATGTTGTCAAAGAAGTAAGGGCGCTATCTGCGCTACTGTATGCCGCTGCGATCAATCCCAACATAAAAGTAATGGACAATGCCAGTCCCAGACCACCGTTCAAGGCAATTTCCGGAAATAAAAGGTCGGTTTTTGGAGTGCCGTCCATTAATGGAATGCCAATGCCCTCTCGTTGTGCAAAAATGTAGAGTAAGGCTCCCAGGAGCATAAACAAAAATGTTACCCCGACCAGCACAAAACTAAAAGAGACCATGTTTTTTTGTGCATCCTTCAGCGACTTGCAGGTAAGGTTCTTTTGCATCATATCCTGATCCAAACCGGTCATACAAATGGTGACGAACATTCCACCAACAAAAGATTTAATAAAATAACTCCTATCTAGGAAACTGTCGGTCACCCAAAAGTCATTATAATTTTTTAACTCTTCTGAAGCCAAAAACTCACCAAAGCTCCACCCTAGTTCTTGGTTGATCATGATTATGGAGAGAATCACGGCCAAAATCATGAAAAGAGTTTGCAGGGTATCGGTCCAAACAATGGTTTTGATGCCGCCTCGATTAGTGTAGATCCAAATCAGCAAAATGGAAATTATCACCGTAAATTCAAAACGGACTCCAAGGTCATCAAAAACAAATTGCTGCAGAACAATGGCTACGAGATATAATCTAAACGCAGCCCCCAAAACTCTAGAGATGAAAAAGAAAAACGCACCGGTTTTATGGCTCACTTTGCCAAAACGTTCCAATAGATACTCATAAATAGAGGTTAGGTTCAGCTTATAGTACAGAGGCAAAAGCACATATGCGACCACAAAGTAACCGACCAAATAGCCCAAAACTACCTGCATGTAGGTCAATTGACTATCGCCAACCCAACCTGGAACCGAAATAAAAGTAACCCCTGATAAAGATGCGCCCACCATTCCAAAGGCAACAACATACCATGGAGATTGCTTTCCGGCCTTAAAAAAATCGGCATTGGAATCGTTTTTACCAGTAAAGAAAGAGATAAGGATAAGCACCAAAAAATATGCGCCTATCAACAACAGAATTTGGGTTGCTGACATAATTGTGATTTGAATTGCAAATTAAGAAAGTAAATTGATAATAGTAAAATCGTAATTTTGCAGAAGAATTGATTGTATGGAATTTTCGTCTAAGCTATTGGAAAATGCAGTTTACGAGATGTCGCAGTTGCCGGGAATTGGTAAACGAACGGCATTGCGCTTGGTGCTGCACCTTCTAAAACAGCCAGAGGAAAGAACCGAACTTTTGGTCAATGCCTTGCAAAAATTGAGAAACGAGGTCAACTTTTGCAAGAACTGTCACAATATTTCCGATACAGAGGTGTGCGAAATTTGCGCCAATCCCAAGCGGGACGAAACCATGGTTTGTGTGGTGGAAGATATTAGGGATGTGATGGCCATTGAGAACACTTCGCAGTACAACGGGCTTTACCATGTACTTGGAGGGAAAATTTCTCCAATGGAAGGTGTTGGTCCACAAGATTTGAATATACCGTCCCTGATAAAAAAAGTGAAGGATGGAACAGTCAAAGAATTAATTTTGGCCCTGAGCTCCACAATGGAAGGAGATACGACCAATTTTTATATTTACAAACAATTGGAAGGGCTGAAAGTTACCACTTCTACGATTGCAAGGGGGATTTCGGTAGGTGATGAATTGGAATATGCAGATGAAGTAACTTTGGGAAGAAGTATCATTAATAGGGTTCCTTTTGAAACCTCTATTAAAGCAAATTAATGAACATAAATCAAAAATAAGTCGATTTCTTTAGTATTTTTGAAAAATATAAATCAAAATCTCTTCGATAAATACGAATATGTCAAAATTTGAATTGAAATTACCGCAAATGGGTGAGAGTGTGGCAGAAGCTACACTGACAACTTGGCTTAAGGAAGTAGGCGATACAATAGAGATGGACGAAGCCGTCTTTGAAATTGCCACGGACAAAGTAGATTCCGAAGTTCCCAGTGAAGTGGAGGGGGTGTTATTGGAAAAGCGGTTCGATGTAGATGATGTTATTAAAGTGGGTGAAGTTGTTGCCGTAATCCAAGTGGAAGGAGAGGTTGATAGCGTGTCCGATGATACTGCCCCAAAAGAAACACAGATAGAAGAATCTGCCGAGGCCCCAGCAATGGAGTTGGAAGCTCAAATGGCAGGGGTAAAGGAATCTGTTTCCGCTACTGTTCCCGATTTTTCAAATTCCGACAGATTCTATTCGCCTTTGGTGAAAAATATAGCTAAAGAAGAAAAAGTTTCCATGGATGAATTGGAAGCTATTGTGGGCACCGGAAAAGAAGGTAGGGTGACCAAAAACGATATTATGGCCTATTTGGAAAATCGTTCCAACAGTGGCAAAGTAAAGGTGGCAACTGCACCACAGCCACAGGCCAAAGCAGAAAAAGTTACAGCCTCGCAACCAGTCCAAACTAAGTCGGAGGATAAGCCATTGGCTGCCAAAGTGCCGGTTAAAGCAGGTGATGAGATAATCCCTCTTTCCCGAATGGGTAAATTGATCGCCCATCATATGGTGGAAAGTATCTCCACATCGGCCCACGTGCAAAGTTTTGTCGAGGTGGACGTAACCAATGTGGTCAACTGGAGAAACAAAGTAAAGAATGCTTTCCAACAACGAGAAGGAGAGAAATTGACATTTACCCCAATATTTATGGAAGCTGTGGCCATGGCCCTAAAAAAGTTTCCAATGATGAACATTTCGTTGGATGGGGACAACGTCATTAAAAAGAAGAATATCAACCTAGGTATGGCAGCTGCCCTGCCCGATGGAAATTTGATTGTACCCGTTATCAAAAATGCCGATCAATTAAACTTGGTAGGTATGGCCAAAACAGTTAATGATTTGGCCAACAGAGCAAGAAATAATCAATTAAAACCGGATGAGATCAAGGATGGAACCTACACCGTGACCAATGTAGGCTCTTTTGGAAGTGTTTTTGGAACACCGATCATAAATCAACCACAAGTTGGAATCCTTGCATTGGGAGCGATTAGAAAAATACCTTCGGTAATAGAGACCGATCAAGGCGAGTATATTGGAATTCGCAGTAAAATGTACCTTTCGCACAGTTACGATCACAGGGTTGTAAATGGAGCTTTAGGAGGGATGTTCGTAAAATCGGTGGCCGATTATTTGGAAGCTTGGGACATAAACAGGGAAATATAACGCAAAACCGATTGTATTCCTTTCACTATGCTTAATTTAGGAGCCGAGTGAATTTTTATAAAAAAATCCCCACATGCAATTACAATTGACCAAACCTATCTGTTTTTTCGATTTGGAGACCACTGGTACCAATGTCGCAAAAGATAGAATTGTTGAAATCTCCATTTTAAAGGTATATCCAAATGGGAATAAAGAAAGTAGAACTTGGTTGGTGAACCCGGAAATGCCGATACCGGCAGAATCGGAGGCCATTCACGGAATTTCTGATGAAAAGGTAGCCAACGAACCTACTTTTAAACAATTATCCAAGGATATTTACGCGATTATACGTGATAGCGATTTGGCAGGATTTAATTCAGATAGGTTCGATATCCCATTGCTGGCCGAGGAAATGTTGCGCGCCGGTGTAGATTTTGATATGAAGAGCATGGTTTCTGTAGATGTGCAGACCATTTTCCATAAAATGGAAAAAAGGACCTTGGAAGCCGCGTATAAATTCTATTGCGATAAAAATCTGGACGATGCCCATAGTGCAGAAGCTGATACCTTGGCCACATATGAAGTGTTATTGGCACAATTGGAGCGTTACCCAGAATTGGAAAACGATATTAAAAAGTTATCGGAGTTCACTACCAGAAGGCAAAATCTGGATTTTGCAGGCTTTATAGGACTGGATGAAAACGATAATCCCATATTTGCGTTTGGAAAGCACAAAGGTAAAACCGTGGAAGAGGTTATGGAAAAAGAGCCCGGTTACTTTGGATGGCTTTTAAATGCCGATTTCCCCTTGTACACCAAAAAAGTACTTACCCAGATTAAGTTGAGCAAGCTCAATAATAAATTTTAAGATACATTCCCGATAACCCTAATAGCACAAATTATGAAGCTGATTTGTATTGGACGTAATTATGTGGATCACATCAATGAGTTGAGCAACGAACGCCCAGATGAACCTGTGGTCTTTATAAAACCCGATTCCGCTATTTTACCTAAAGAACAGGATTTTTATATTCCGGAGTTTTCAGAAGATGTGCATTATGAAGTGGAAGTCCTGGTGAAAATCAAAAAAGTGGGAAAACACATTTCCAAAGAGTTTGCCCACAAGTATTTTGATGAAGTGGGACTGGGCATCGATTTCACAGCAAGGGATCTTCAGGCCAAATTAAAGGCAAAAGGCTTGCCGTGGGAGAAAGCAAAAGGGTTCGATGGTGCTGCCATAGTTGGAAAATGGGTCTCCAAAGGCCGTTTTAAAGATATGGAC
>JAAEZN010000125.1 GCA_018222835.1 Algicola sp.
GCTATGTGCACATTAAAGATTACTGCAAAATATACTGGATGCCTTTGTTTGTGGATACTTATCAATTACATAGACGAAATCAATTGTAAGAAATTGTGTTACTGAGGTTTATGTTGCATATAATAGACCGGGTATTATAGATTAAACAACATATTTAAGTTTTTATTCATAATTTGTAGAAAGGATGTAACTATCAATTTAGCTTCGAGGTGAGTTTAAGTTAAATTAAAGAACAACATATAGTTTAACGTAATCATTCACAAAACTTGATGGAAAATAAATATATTTAATGTTTTTTTAGAAAAAGCTGAATGTTTTCTTGTTTTTTTCCTTGAAAAGAAAACTGGATTCACGAAAGAATTTTAAATGTGCCAGATTTGGATTCACTAGCTTCACATGATAAAGATAAATTATTGGTCGGCCAATTGATCAAGGGAAACGAGAAGGCCTTCCAAGCCTTGTATCAAAAATATCATAAGGGACTACACGCATTTGCATTCGGATTGGTCAAATCAAAAGAAATGGCCGATGAAATTCTACAAGAAGTTTTTATGACTGTTTGGATCAATAACGAATCCTTAAATCCAGACCTTTCTTTCAAGTCCTATATTTTTACCATTGCAAAAAACAAAGCTTTGAATTTTTTGCAAAAAGCGGCTAATACCAATAAACTAAGGGATGAGATTTTTCATAAGAGCCAAGTTTCCCGAAATGACGTCGAGGATTATTTGGTTAATTCCGAATATGCCCTTCTACGAGAGAAGGCGGTCAATAGCCTACCTGCTAAACGAAAACTTATTTTTCAGATGTCTCGTGAAAAAGGGATGAGTTACGATGACATAAGCAGAGAGCTCGGAATTTCTTTGAGTACTGTTAAGAATCAAATGAGCAAGGCACTATTACATATTAAAGCTTACCTAAATTCGCACCCTGATATTTCTTTATTCGTTTTGGTTGCATTGAATTTATTACTAGAGTAGATGCTTTTTTGAAATAAATTAGATGGTTTGTCTAATTCATTTTTCGGCCCATACATTTAATTCTAAGTTTTTTATTTTTTAAGTAACAGATTGTCAGATAATTACTTTTTAGTTTAAATTTTTATCAAAAAAAAGTAAACTAAGGATAGTACAAAACCTGCGTTCAACTGTATTACTTAAGAACAACATCGACAAAAACCAATATTTGATGGATTCTCAAAAACGATTTGAACAACTAGTCAACAAGTTTGTGCAAAATCGATGCAATGAAGCAGAGTCGGAAGAGTTAATTCTTTTATTGCAAAAGAAGGATGCTGATTTGCGTTTACCTACAGAAGATACTGTACAGTCCCTTTTAGATTCATCAAATACTATAGATGAAACCAAGTCCAGCGAAATTTATAAGAGGATTTTGGATGCCAAAGGAGCTAATAGTAAAAAAAGAGCTTTTCCCATGTATTGGACAAGAATTGCGGCAGCCGTCCTTATTCTTATCTCGATAGGAATTTATATCACAGTTACAACAACGGAGCCCCAAATACATACATTGGAAGAATTGGTCAATCAAGAACATATTATACTTGAACTGGAGGATGGTACTATAAATGTGCTGGATTCCTTGAATCAAGGTAGAGTTCTTGATGTTCAGGGTCAATCCATGGCCAATGTTCAGAACAATAGATTGACATATGATAATGAATTAAAAGCGGAGAACTTGGTATATAATACCTTAAAGGTGCCATATGGTCGAAAATTTGAATTGTCCTTAACAGATGGAACCGTGGTTCATATAAATGCGGGTAGTTCGCTTAAATATCCAGTAAAATTTATAGATGGTCTGGATAGAGATGTTTATTTGGAGGGCGAAGCCTATTTTGAAGTGGCCCATCGTTCCGATCAACCTTTTAAAGTACATATGGATGGGGTAGGAGTTGAGGTGCTTGGGACCCAGTTCAATGTAACCGCATTTCCAGAAAATATTCAAACCGATGTAGTTTTGGTAGAAGGGTCGGTTAAACTCACAAACCAAATTTCATTACCGAACAAGCAAGGGACTGAGCTATTGCTGGAACCTGGGCAAATAGGGATCTATACCAAGAATACGGACAAAATGACCAGCCAAGCTGTTATCACCGATGTTTATACACGTTGGGTAGATGGTGAATTGATCTTTAGGAATTTGACTTTTGCCGAGATGTTGAAAAAGTTGGAAAGGCATTTTAACGTTCCCATAATTTCTGGTGAAGGTTTGGTGGCAAGGGAAGAAACCTTTAGTGCCAATTTTGGAAAAGAATCCTTGGATAATGTATTTGCCTACCTAAAGGAGATATACGATTTAGAATATACCATTCAAGACAATAAAGTAATAATCAAGTAAAAATAGCCAGCCTATGACAATGAAATAATATTTTATAAAAAAATCGGAAGATGGTGACTCATCTCCCGATCGTATCAGTAATTAAGTGATTTAACCAACCACTACTAACTTCAAAATTATGAAAAAACTCCTTAGGAACAAAGGGTTTAGCTTGACCTATGTTCTAAATCAAAGTATTAAAAACAAGCTATCGCTACTCATATTATTTATCACATTTAGTTCTTTTCAAGCCAAGGTCAGCCCTCAGCAGCTGATAACATTGAATCTTGAAAATGTTTCGGTAAGCTTTCTAATTGATAAAATTGAAAGTTCTACACGATATAGGTTTGCCTACAAAACCACAGATGTTGATTTAAACCGAACATTGTCCATAAAGGCTACCAACCAAAAAATGTCAAAGGTTTTGCAACAGATCTTTGATGGTACCACTACAGGGTATAAGGTAATAGGAGATCAAGTTTTACTGAGCAGTAAAGATGCTTTCAAGGCCGAATTTGATTCAGATAAAAACCAATCCGTTGTAACTGGTACGGTAATCGATGAACTTGGAAACCCTTTTATAGGTGTATATGTGGTAATTAAGGGTACCAATAGAGGTGTAATGACTGATTTTGATGGTCGTTTTAGTATTTCCGTAAACCCGTCCGACATTTTGCTTTTTAGCCATGTGGGTTATAAAACATTAGCTATAGAAGTCGGCATACAATCTACTATCGATGTCCAAATGGAAGAGAGCCTTGCCGAATTGTCCGAGGTGGTTGTTACGGGCTTTTTCGAAAGAAAGGAAGAAAGCTACACTGGCGCCACTGTAACGGTTACAAGCGAGGACCTTAGAAAAGTGGGGAGCCAAAATGTTTTTCAGGCCATTCAGAATATTGACCCATCCATTAGCTTAATGGATAATTTTGATTTGGGATCCAACCCAAACAACTTGCCCGATCTACAAATAAGAGGTACATCAACATTTCCTGGAAGTGCTGCCGATGATAATCTTAAGGGTAATTATTTAAGAAACCCTAACCAACCCCTTTTTATCCTGAATGGATTTGAGGCCTCTGCGGAAAGGGTGTTCGATTTGGATTTTAATAGAGTGGAGCGTATTACCATACTTAAAGATGCTGCTTCAAAGGCGCTTTATGGTTCTAGGGCGGCCAACGGTGTTGTGGTAATCGAGACTAAACAACTATCTGGTGAGGATGCATTGGTAACATATACCGCCAATTTAGATGTAGAACTGCCGGATTTGACCAGTTATAATTTAACCAACTCCTTTCAAAAACTGGAGGCAGAACTTATAGATGGTCTTTACACACCTTCCTTGGCGGACCCAGATCGTTTGGTAGAGCTACAGCAATTGTATCAATCCAGGCTAAAATTGGCCAATGAAGGACTTGATACGGACTGGATGGCAAAACCATTGCAGAACGGTATTGGGCAGAGACATTCCTTGGGTGTTGAATTGGGCAACAAAGATTTGCGTTTGCAGGCCAACCTAAACTACAGAAAAAGTGTCGGTGTAATGAAAGGCTCGTCAAGAGAGAATATTGGAGGGAATCTTACTGCATTTTATAGGGTAAAGAACCTCAATTTTAAAAACAGTACAACTATAAACAATAACGTAGGTGAGGAATCTCCTTATGGTACTTTTAATGAGTACGCTATTATGAATCCTTATTGGAGGGCCAAAAATCCAGATGGAAGCATTCCCTACTACGCAGAGAATGGGCCAAACGGAGAAAAATATACCAATCCACTCTACAATTCTTTGCTCGATTCTAAAAACACATCTACCTATTTAAACTTTGTCAATAATTTTTATTTGGAGTGGAACATCTTACCTGCTTTAAAAACTATAGCGCGTGTGGGTATAGATCTAAAAAAGAGCAAGGCAGATGAGTTTTATCCATCAGATCACACAAGGTTTGAAAACTACGCTTTGATAGACAAGAACAGAAAAGGATCCTACCAGGTTAATAACGGACAAAGCAGTTATTTGTACGGAGACCTTAACTTACAGTACTCTAAAAGCTTTAGGAAACATTTGTTGTTTGCAAATGCAGGTTTTAATGTAAGCGAAAGGGAGTTTGAAGAAGTGATCCATTTAGCGGAAGGCTTTCCAAGTAGTAGAATGGACGACATTGTTTTTGCTAAATCATATGCCCTTGATTCAAGACCTACTGGGATCAGTGGTGTGTCTAGGGATGTAGGGTTTTTGTTTGTTGGGTCATATATATATGACAATAGATTTCTATCCGATTTTACATTCAGGACCAGCGCGTCTTCTCAATTCGGAGACGATAAAAGATGGTCCAATTTCTGGAGTGTAGGTTTAGGGTGGAACTTGCATAACGAAAAGTTTTTTGCAAAAGCACCATTCGAACAATTTAGGATCAGGGCTTCCGTGGGATCGACCGGGAACCAGAACTTTAATAGTAACGAATCTGTAGTGACATACGGATACTATCTTGATTCAAGATATCAGGATAATGTTGGTTCGTATGTACTTAACATGGGCAACCCGGGACTTCAGTGGGAAACCAAGTTCGATTTTAACAACGGTTTCGACATAAAGATTGGTGGATTGACCCTCCGATACGATTATTACGAGAGTTATACCGAAAACCTGATCACGGACATAACATTACCGTATTATAACGGATTCAGTAGCGTTAAAGATAACTTGGGCAAGGTTAAGAACAGCGGTATAGAAGCGAACATCTCTTACCTGTTGTGGTCTAGGGGTAGAAACTATTTTTCCATTAACGGAGGAATCACAACCAATGAGAACAAGATCATAGAACTTTCTGATGCCCTGCAAAGCTTTAACGATGCACAGGATAAGATAGCTGCGGACAGAGGTAACAATAGACCAGTGAACAGGTATGAAAGCGGAATGTCCATGAATGCTATTTGGGCAGTACCCTCATTGGGAATTGATCCTTCCACTGGGCAAGAAATCTATGTGAAACAAGATGGAAGCACTACTTACGAGTGGGATGCTGACGATTTGGTGGTTGTGGGAAACAGCAATCCAAAATACAGAGGGATTTTTGGTTTCTCTGGCGAATATGAAGGTTTCGGAGTAAGTGTTACGGCCAGATATTTAGGTGGCGGACAACTTTACAACCAAACATTGGTGGACAAAGTGGAAAATGTGGACATGAACTATAATGTGGATGAACGAGTGCTTACCGGAAGATGGCGCTACCCGGGTCAGCACGCACTTTACAAAAGGTTGGGAACTTATAGTGTAGATCCAGACGGGGACAATGTATTTGTTAGTCTTCAGGAAAAAACAAGGCCGACCTCACGTTTTGTGCAAGATAGGAACGAATTGGATATCGCAGCCATTAATGTGTATTACGAGTTTAAGCCACGTTTAACCAAAGCCATGGGATTGGATAGGTTACGTTTAAGTTTTAACATGAACGATGTAGCCAAGTTCTCATCAATAGAAATAGAGAGGGGAACACAATACCCGTTCTCCCGATCTATGACATTCTCTTTAATGGCCAACCTATAATATTATAATTATGAAAGCATTTATTCAAAAAATACTAATGACCTTGCTGGTAGGTATGCTTGTTATTGCCTGTAGCGATGACTGGTTGGACGAAACCTCCAATGCAAAGATTACCGCAGATCAGCAATTTAGTGACGAGGACGGTTTTAAAGATGCATTAATGGGCGTCTATTTAGGAATGACATCTCCCAAGCTTTACGCTAAGGATATGACCTGGAACCTGGTGGATTTATTGGCACAACAATACGCCACATTGCCATCTTTGGCTTTATATGATGAGGTTCAACAGTTTAACTATAGAGGACCACAGGCAACCGATCAAGTCGATGCACTTTGGATTAGATCCTATAATATTTTGGCCAATATTAACTTGGCTTTGGAGTATATCGACGATAACCAAGAGGTACTGAACCCTATTAACTATGCAATAATCAAAGGAGAATTGCTTGGACTTAGAGTGTTTGTCCACCTAGATCTTATGCGTTTGTATGGATATGGAAACTTGGAAGAACG
>JAAEZN010000126.1 GCA_018222835.1 Algicola sp.
TTGGCGGCGGAAAACTTTAGCACTGCCCTTATTGCCAATTATACTTATGATTTGGTGAAGGAGTTTAACTCGTTCTATCAGCAGGTTTCTATTTTGGGAGAAACTGATGAGCAGAAGAAAAACTTTAGGGTACAGTTGTCCCAAAAAGTAGGCGAGGTGATTCAATCATCGTTCCGTTTATTGGGTATTGATGTACCTGAGAGAATGTAGTAGCCTGCTTTTGCAGGAATGACACCTTTTGTTATTTTGAATAGGTAGCCTGAGCGGAGTCGAAGGCTTTATAAAAGTACTTTTGGTAGTTTGACACGAATTACTCGAATGCTCACAAATTTTCTTAGGTTATTTTAGAGCGTAGTCGAAAAATCTCGATTTAAAAACTCACCCTAAAACTCACGTTCGGGGTAATGCCCAATGAAAAGTTTTCTATGGTCTCGATCTCATCATTCTCGTTTACCCGATAATATTTGTTGAGGGTATTCTTTCTGTTGGTAATATTTAAAATAGAGAGTCCTGCATTGGCTCGAATGGTTCTACTTATGGAAAAATTATAGATGGCGGATGCATCTCCCCTAAAATATTCTGGTAATCGACTGTTGTTTGGGGATTGAAAGTTGATTCGGGGCGGAAAGAAGCTTTCATCCAGTCCTTCATCTCCTTCAACAGGTTCCGTAAAAGGCTTTCCTGTTCGGTAGTTGAAACCAATGCTCAATTTTAAATTTTTATAGGTATAGGTGCTCGCAAATGTGACCATGTGCCTAATATCCAAATTGTTTGGGAAGGTGTGTGGTACAATGGAATCAAACATGTAATCATTTTTGTTATACGCATAACTCAACCAGGTACTGTAATTGTCTCCTTTTTTGTTGATGAGAAATTCCACTCCTTTAACATTGTAACTTCCGATTTCACCAGAGAATTGATAGGGATTCTGAAACCCTTGGGTGCTAGTGCTGATACCATCAACGTTTTTAATAAACCCTTCGATACCTACGTAAAAGCTGTTCTTCTCATAATTGAGTCCAACAGAGCCTTGTTTGCTCTCGGTTACAGGTAATGTATCGTCGTTTGATAAGATCCATCTTCTTTTTTCAATGCCCAAAAAGTTTTGTTCCAAGTCGATGACCTGATTCGTGGTCTGACTTTTGAACTCCCCTAGGACTTCTGCACGCAGATAATTGGCCAGTTTAAAATTAAGGTTGATCCTAGGTTCGATCAAAAGCTTTTTGAAGGTGTCTAGGTTCTCAATAAAGTTAAAGCGTGCTCCTACTTTTCCAACGAACTTGTTGTCGTAGGAATTGTAATTGAGCTGGGAATATGGAGCGTGTGTTCGGATAACGCCTTTGATTCTACTATTAAAATCCGGTTGATTGATGATTGTGGCATTTGTGATTCCCGTTTCAATATATTGGTATCCGTTGCTCCAACTAAATTGATCATTTAATATGTAGCTAGTGTCGAATTTTAATGCGTTTTCGGTTACTTGGTTGTTTTGGAACAACTGTTGTACCTGATTGGCGAAAATGTTTTGGGCATCCAAATTATATTTGGAGTAATATATATTGAGATGTGAGGAGAACTTATCCGTCCATTGACTTAGGAATTGACCTCCTACTGAAATATTGTCCTGCCTTAATAAACTGGTATTGGTTTCGTTGGCATCAATATTGGTCTCTTCAAATTTTAAATTGTTTTTAATATGGATGGCACTTAATCTAATTTTATGGTAATCGTTAAGGTCGTAAAGAATCTTTCCTGAAAAATCGTAGAAGAAAAATTCTTCGTCCCTCAAAAACTCATCATCTACTGTATTGTTGTTTTGTAAGGTGATCTCACTATCCTGAAAGGCCCTATTGATAAATTGTTTGTAGGTGGGGGTGCTCAAAAAATCGGTTGCTGAGCGTCGCGCGGAGAATTGTACGCCTAATTTATTGGTTACCGGAATTTCCGCAAAAACGTCACCGCTGATCAAATTAAAACCTGCACCACCTTCCCAGGTTTCGGGAATGGCATTGCCCGTTTCCATTTGTATGACACTGCTCACACCATCCCCAAAATTGGAAGGAGTTCCATTTTTATATATAGTGACTTTGTCTGTCTGATAAGGGTTAAAGGCGGAAATCAGTCCGAAAAAATGTCCAGATTGATACATTTTTATACCGTTCCAAAGAATAAGGTTCTGGTCGTTTGTACCACCTCGGACATTAATGTCCGACACGGTTTCGTCAATGCTTTTTATGCCCGGCAAGGCTTGGACCGTTTGTAGGATATCGGGCTCGATCAATCCTGGTAGAATACCAAACTCAGCAGTGTTCAAGGTTATACTTGCATCTTTTTCTTTAATAATTCCAGAGGTAAGATATTTATAAACGAACACTTCATCTAGTTGCTCATAATGTTGGGCCAATAGTATTTTGGGACATTCGCCTTGTAGCAAAAGCTTTTCTATTGGGATATATTTTGTGATGTAACCAAGATATCTAATCTTGAGAGAGGCTTCCCTTGGAATGTTTTTAAATGTAAAAGAACCATTTGGGTCAGTGATTTTGGCGATTTTGGTTCCCAATACTTCGACAGTGGCGCCCATTATGGTGTTCTCGGCAAAATTATCCAATACTACACCGCATAGATCGACTCGGTCGTTTTTGGTGATGGCGTAGTATCTATCATTAAGTTTTTCCGTGTCGATATGGAAAGCATCTTCAATAAATGTTAGGATTTGCCCTAAGGTATTTAAGTTTTCAGGAATAGTAATATTGAGTCCTTTCAAATCCTTATTTATATAGGAGAACTTTACATTGAAACGATTTTCCAATGTTTTTAAATACGGGATAAGGTCAAGGGAAGATTGTTGATTTTCCTGTGCATTGATATTGCTGAACAGAAAAAACAAAAAACCTAAGATGAGCCCAAAATGCTTATTGTAATGTGTTCCCGGCATAAAAAAGTACGTTGTCTCCGTCTATTTTAAAATTTGTTTTGGAGGGGGTGCTTATACTTTTTAACGCCATATTTAGGTCTGTGTTGTTAAAAGACCCGGTAAATAAGAGGTTTGTGTCAATATTTTCTGTACTTACTTTAATGTTGAATTGTCTCTCCAACTCTGCAAGCACATATTTTAGGGGTATGCTTTCAAAACTACTTTCGTTGTTCATCCACGATGGAATGGTGCCTTTTGGGGTTCCGGTTTTTATGATTTTACCGTTGATTACCATAAAAGAACTGCCTGCCGATAACTTGGTTTCTTGGTTTTTGTGGGTAACACTTACCAATCCTTCGTAACAGGTTACCTCAAAAAAACCATTTCTATTTTCCACATTGAACTGGGTTCCCAAAACTGCTACGGTTCCGTGTTCGGTGGAAACAGTAAACTTTTTTCCTTTCGCGACTTTAAAAAAGGCCTCGCCATCTAAATCGATGTTTCTATTTTTATCCCAATTCTTTTTGCTGTAGGATATTCTGGAATCTACATTCAAGAAAATTTCGGAATTATCGGGCAGAACAACTTCGGAACGTTCGGCGAATTCGGTGCTTACGTTTTCGTTAAGTGAGTTGATATAAAAATAAGAACCGGCAAGTAGTATTGCAATAACCGCAGCGACCCTAAGGAATTTCTTGAAAGGGTTCAAGGAAATCACTCTTGGGGCATTGGCAATATGCTCATCTTTCAAGCGCATCAAGGCTTTTTCCGAATCAAAATCGGGAGCCATCAATTTACTTGAAACATCCTTGAGTTTTTGGTACGAGGCATACTCGGGAGAACTCTCAAATTCCCTAAGCTCCTCATCGGAAAGCTCTCCGCTTAGCCATTTTGCCAAATAATTTTCTTGCATGGGTTCTATGCTTTACTCTATTACAACAACTGTCTTTAAAAACACCCTACCTAATAATTTATCTATTAAATGCCATCAATATGTTCCCGCAAACTTTTAAGGGCCAAATGCATGCGTTTTTCAATGGCTTTTACGCTCACGCTTTCCATTTCTGCAATTTCTGCATATTTTTTACCGTCCACGCGGTTCAGTAAAAAAGTGGTTCGTTGGTTATCCGGAAGCGCATTTAAAGCGTTGTCCAATTTTTCCTTGTATTCTTTTTCCTCCATCAAGAACTCAGGGGACTCATTGGTGCGGTCGTTGACAAGGCTGTCGGCATGCTTTAACCTTACCTTTTCTGCTTTTATTACATTCAAATACAAATTATTGGCAACGGTGTAAACGTAAGATTTAGCTTTGTCCGGACTTACCTTGGAGCAGTTCTGCCATAGTTTTACAAAGGCTTCTTGAACCGCATCATGAGCCTTTTCCTCATTTCCAAATTTGTAAAAAATAAAATTGAAGACGGTTTTAGAGTGCTTCTTGAAAATTTCACTAAAAATGTGGTCTTCACATACGTTGCTCATGAACCTGATTTGTTTGTCGGCTCAAAGATATTTGAAAATTTTAAAGAAAAAGTAGGGTTTTTTTTTAGAACGTTGTTTCAGTATTGAATTATAACCCCAAAAGTTCAGTTATTATGAAAAAAATAATTAGCAACATATTGCGCGCAGCATTGGTTGTACTTGTTTTCAGTTTGTCCGCTTGCCAAGAAGAATATGAAGAAGTTGGCGATGGAAATGAAAAACAGACTATAGCCGCTAATTCCTCAACAGCAATTTTGATCAAAAATACATCATCCAAAGATGGTTCTTATGACAATATTGTGGATGGAACAAGTTGTTTTGCAGTTCAATTTCCTTATACCGTAAATGTAAATGGATTAGAACTGACCATAGACTCCAAAGAAGACTTGGAAGTTATCGAGGAAATTTTTGACGAACTAGATGACGATCAAGATGTCCTAGAGATAATTTTTCCAATTGTGATCACCCTTTCTGATTTTAGCGAAATCAATATTGAAAACCAAGACCAATTGGAAGTTTTGGCAAGAGAATGTTTGGAAGGTGGTGATGATGACGATATTGAGTGTGTCGATTTTGTTTACCCGATCACTTTATTCAAATTTGATCTACAAAACCAGGTCACAGGAGAGTTTAAAATTGAGGATGACAAAGAAATGAGAAGGTTTTTTGACGACTTGGAAGACAATGAGTTGATCAGTATAGAGTTTCCGATTACCCTAAAAAAATACGATGGAACCGAAGTCGTGATAAGTAGCAACAGCGAATTGGCAGCCGCTTTGGAAATGGCCAAAAATGAATGTGATGAAGATGACGACGATGATTATAACGACGATGATTTCACTAAAGAAGAGCTTGATGAACTATTGGTGGATTGCCCATTACAGGTAAGGCAAGTAATCCGCAACGAGACTGATAATACCGGACAATATATTGAGCGTTTGTTGACCTTCAAAGCTGACGGCACCGTTTATTTTTCCACGTTCACGGCCGATGAGGTTGTGGGTACATGGAGTACAAACATGACGGACCAAGGTGTACTACTTAACTTAAATTTTCAGGATTTCCCCGATTTTTCATCAGATTGGTACGTTTACGAGCTAGAAGAAGGAGTCATCAAATTGTATAAAGATGGAGGTAATAAAATTGTGCTCCAAAGAATATGTGAGGACGATGATTATATTGATAGGGAAGAGTTTTTAAACCTGCTTAAAGAATGCGAGTGGATCATAAAAAAAGTAGATGATCAAGGTGAAGAAATCAAAAGATTGCTAGGATACGAATTCCAGTTTATAGCTGATGGAAGTGTAACTCTTGGAAATGGAGTTAATACGAATCAAGGAACTTGGAGTATAGGATTGAACAATCAATTTAAACTTTCTTTGATGATTTCTATAGGAGACGAACCAGGGGTTAGCTTTGAGTGGCCCATAAAGGAAATGCTGGAAACCCGTTTAGAGTTCGAAATTGAAGAGTCCGACCGTGAAATGGTGCTCCTAAGGGTATGCGACGATAGCGCTAACGATGGCGATGTGGCCGAAATTAGGAATATAGCTATGGGAGGAACTTGGAATGTAGCGTTGTATCAGGATGGAGAAATAGATTTAACAACCTCCTATGCGGAAATGGATTTTAATTTTTCATCTAATCATCAAGTAGAAGTGTCCGTCAATAAC
>JAAEZN010000127.1:0-2395 GCA_018222835.1 Algicola sp.
AAAGAAGGATTTGGAGTTTAACGAATTCATTGAGCTTTCATCTGATAATCATTTTCTTTTAATATTCTTATTTCACATCCTCAATTTATAAGCCTTAAAATATTTTTGTACTTTTACCAACCATATGGTTAAACTTTATGGTTGATAAATATATAGATAAATGGCAAAACACAAAGACAATAAAACAGAAGAACAAATACTGGAAGCAGCGCAAAAAATATTTCAATCTAAAGGAATGGATGGTGCAAGAATGCAAGAAATAGCTGATAAAGCTAACATCAACAAGGCCATGTTGCACTACTATTACAGAAGCAAGCAACTTTTGTTTGAAGCTGTTTTCAAAAAGGCGTTTACCTTATTGGCACCTCAACTTAATGCCATACTTAATGATGATTCAAGCTTGGAAGACAAAATCATAAACTTTACCCATAACCATATCAGCTTTATTTTAAAGCATCCTTACTTACCAAACTTCATCATTCAAGAGCTTAACAGAAATCCGCAGTTCATTGAAAAAATAAAAACCAATGTTGCTTTTCCCAATATTGACAAGTTTAAGAAGCAAGTAAAAAATGAAGTGGACAAAGGAACCATAAAACCTATTAGCGCAGAACAATTGTTCATCAACATTATATCTCTAAATATCTTCCCTTTTGTTGCCTCGCCTTTAATCAAAGCCTTTACAGATGCTGATGACAAAACCTTCAAAACACTTATGGAAGCAAGAAAAAAGGAAGTATCCGATTTCATCATTAATTCCATTAGAAAATAATTCTCTATGAAAACTATACTAATAAATATATTATTTCTGTTAGCAACATGTTTTGGCTACAGTCAAAGCACAATGAGTTTACAAGAGTGCTATGAAGGTTTAAATGCAAATTATCCACTTGTTAAACAACGTGCTATTTTAGATAGTCAAAAAGAAGCAGAACTTTCGGCTATTACAGCCAAAACGCTACCGCAATTTAACCTGAATGCCCAAGCCACTTATCAAAGTGACGTTACGGAAGTGCCTTTGCCAAACACGGGTATTGAACCTTTGAACAACGACCAATACCGTGCTACCCTTACAGCCAACCAGTTGATTTTTAATGGCGGAAAAATCAAGGCAACACAAGGGCTTCAGAATATTGCAACCGATAGAAAAAAACAGGAAGTTGAAGTCAATCTGTACCAGTTGAAACAACGTGTTAACCAACTGTATTTTTCAATTCTTCTGATTGATGACCAAACGGCACTATTGAATGTAAGGGAACAACAGTTACAGAGTAAACTAAAGGAAGTGAAGTCTGGAATAGAAAACGGCGTGCTGTTACCAACTTCAGATAAAGTTATTGAAGCCGAATTGCTTAAAATCTTACAGCAAAAACAAGAAGCCGTCAACAATAAATCAAAATTGATAGCCTCTTTATCTGCATTAATTGGAATTTCCATTTCAGCTGAAACAGAATTCCAAAAACCTTTGGTCTCAATGAACGAAAGTTCTGAATTGAACAGGCCCGAATTAGGTTTGTACAGCTTACAAAAACAAGAGATTGAACAGCAACAAAACCTACTATCAAAATCATTGGTTCCTGAACTCAACGGTTTTGCAACGGGTGGTTATGGCAACCCAGGCTTGAATATGTTGGAAAATGACTTTACCTCTTATTACATCGTAGGCTTAAAGTTAAACTGGAATGTGTTCGACTGGAATGGCAATAAAAAGCAACGGCAAGCACTGGACTATTCAAAAGAATTGATAGACAATCAAGAAGAGGTTTTTAAACTGAACACAAACACCGCTTTAAATGAACAACTTAAAGAAATTGAAACCCTTGAAAACACCATTGAGATAGACCAACAGCTTATGGTTTTGCAACAGGAAGTTGTGGCTACTTCGGAATCCCAATTAAAGAATGGTGTTATTACAACCTCTGAATATGTCACAGAACTTACCAAATTGCACGAAACAGAAAATGTGTTCAATCAACACAAAACCCAATTGGAACTGGCCAAAGCCAATTACAACATCCTTAAAGGAGATACTAAATAGAAGAACAATGAAAACAACAAGAATTAAAATACTAACTGTACTAACTATTGCAGTTTTGCTAACCGCTTGTAACAGTAATGGTGATAAAGCAGATGGCTACGGTAATTTTGAAGCTACCGAAATAACCATTTCTGCAGAAAACACAGGAAAACTAATGGCTTTCACTATTGACGAAGGCACTGTTATAGAGCACAATCAATTAATCGGTTATATAGACACCATTCCTTTGTATCTCAAAAAAGAACAGCTTTTGGTTCAAAAAGATGTCATTAATTCCAAATCCAAAGGCGTCTTGTCACAAATTGATGTATTACAGGCCAGACTGAAATCCGCCAATATCAACAAAACCCGAGTCGA
>JAAEZN010000127.1:2405-6037 GCA_018222835.1 Algicola sp.
GTCGAGAACCTAATTAAGGACAATGCCGGCACTCAAAAACAACTGGATGACGTGCAAGGTGAAATAGACATAATCAAAAACCAAATACGAAGCGTTGAAATCCAAAATGCACCTGTGGTAAACGAACTAAAAACGCTTGATGTACAATTACAACAATTAGAAGACCAAATTCAAAAAAGTAAAATCGTTAATCCAATAAACGGAACGGTGCTATCAAAATATGCCGAAGCCAACGAGATTGTAGCTTTTGGAAAACCACTCTATAAAATTGCCGATTTATCAACAATGGAACTGCGTGTTTACGTAAGTGAAACCCAATTGGCCAAGATAACGATAGGCGAAAGCGTTTCCGTCAAAATCGATGACCAAGAGGGAATGAAAACCTATGAGGGCACTATTAGTTGGATAGCTTCAGAAGCGGAGTTTACTCCTAAAATCATCCAAACCAAAGAAGAACGCGTTGCCTTGGTTTATGCAGTAAAGGTTCAGGTAAAAAACGATGGTAGTTTGAAAATTGGAATGCCCGCCGAAATGTGGTTAAAATCAAATAAAAATCAATAACTATTTAAATAAAACTTATGAAAAGAACAACACTCATGCTATTTGCAGCAGCACTATTTATTGCAAGTTGTAAAGACCAGCCAAAAGAAAACAGCACAACTGAAACCAAAAAAGTTGAACACACAGAACAACATTCTGAAAGTGCTGTAATTGATAATAACTGGATGAACAACATAGAACTGAACAATGGTGCTAGATGGAAAGCAAACCCAGAAACCAATGAAGGTGTCGCCAATATGAAATCAATTTTAACACAGAGTAATCCTAAAGAGTTGAAAGACTATCACGAGATTGTCAATGCCTTGAATAAAGAGAAAAACTATGTCATCAAGGAGTGTTCCATGAAAGGACCTTCACACGATAATCTTCACGTATGGTTACTTCCTTTAATTGAAAAAATTGATGCTTTAGAAGAGGCTAAAACACTGGATGAAGCACAACGCATTTATATGAGCATTGAGCAAAATGTAAATGCCTACGACGAATATTTCGAGTAAACATGGGCATTACCGTATCCAACATATCAAAATCCTATGGCAAGGTAACTGCCTTATCGGCTATTTCTTTTGATGTAAAGCCCGGTGAGCTTTTTGGGCTCATTGGGCCTGATGGTGCCGGTAAAACCACCTTGTTTCGCATCCTAACCACCTTGTTGATAGCTGATAAAGGACAAGCTACCGTAGCAGGTTATGACGTGCTTAATGATTACAAATCCATAAGAAACAGTGTTGGCTACATGCCTGGGAGATTCTCATTGTATCAAGATTTGACCGTAGAGGAAAACCTGAATTTTTTCGCCACCATCTTTGGAACAACCATTGAAGAAAACTACGATTTGGTAAAAGATATTTATGTACAAATAGAACCTTTTAAAAATCGTAGGGCAGGCAAATTGTCTGGTGGCATGAAGCAAAAACTGGCATTGAGCTGTGCGTTGATACACAAACCCAAAGTATTGTTCTTGGATGAACCTACAACCGGCGTGGATCCTGTGTCCAGAAAAGAGTTTTGGGAAATGCTAAAACGGTTGCAAGAAAAAGGCATCACCATTTTGGTGTCTACCCCTTATATGGACGAAGCGGCCCTATGTGACCG
The DNA here is from genome assembly GCA_018222835.1 of Algicola sp. Classification (GTDB taxonomy): domain Bacteria; phylum Bacteroidota; class Bacteroidia; order Flavobacteriales; family Flavobacteriaceae; genus Flagellimonas. The sequence continues at coordinate 4,062 of JAAEZN010000127.1, forward strand.
TATTGCGTTAATTCAAGATGGTAAAATCCTGGAAATTGACACGCCAAACGCTATTGTAAGCCATTTCCCTAAACCTTTATACAATATCAATGCTGATAATATGTACGGTCTTATTGCGAGTTTAACAAAGTATGAACATACCTACAGTATTTTTCCTTTTGGTGAGTTTGTACACTATACAGACAAGCGGGACTCTATGGATAAGGAAAGTTTGAAAGCCTATTTGGAATCACAAGGGCTTACGGATATTCACATAGAAGAAACCCAGCCTACCATAGAGGATACCTTTATGGAATTAGCCAAATAATTGTCCGTTCGAGCGCAGTCGAGAACCAAAAAACATTTTGATTGTGTTCAAGGTGACAAAATAAATTATGAAAAACAAAAACGTCATAGAAGTTGAAAATTTATCCAAATTTTTTGGGGATTTTGCTGCGGTAAACAACATCAGTTTTCAGGTTAAGGCAGGTGAAATATTTGGTTTTTTAGGGGCTAATGGCGCTGGCAAAACGACAGCCATGAAAATGCTTATTGGAATTTCATCGCCTACATCGGGAAAGGCAACGGTTGCTGGTTTTGATGTGTATAAAGAAGCCGAGTCCATTAAAAAGAATATTGGCTACATGAGTCAAAAATTTGCTTTGTATGATGATTTGACCGTAAAAGAGAACATCACTTTTTTTGGTGGCATCTATGGACTATCTAAAAAGCAAATAGACCTAAAGCGCTGCGAACTGGTTGAAGAACTAGGGCTTCAAGAAGTCACCAACAGCCTTGTAGCTTCATTACCCTTGGGATGGAAGCAAAAGTTGGCCTTTTCAGTTTCGCTTTTGCACGAACCCAAAATTGTCTTTTTAGATGAACCTACCGGCGGCGTTGACCCTATTACCCGACGCCAATTTTGGGAAATGATATACAAAGCCGCCCACAACGGAACGACCATTTTTGTAACGACCCATTATATGGATGAAGCCGAATACTGCGACCGCGTTTCCATAATGGTCAATGGTAAAATTGAAGCGCTTGATACCCCAAAAAAACTAAAAGAGCATTATAAAACAGACACCATGAACGATGTGTTTTTAAAACTGGCCAGAGGATGAAACGATTTGTAGGCTTTGTACGAAAAGAGTTTTATCACATTTTCCGAGATAAACGTTCCCTGTTTATATTATTTGGGATGCCAATAGCTCAAATTTTATTGTTTGGTTTTGCCATTACCAATGAAATCAACAATGTAAATATTGCCATTCTAGACCAAGCCAATGATGTTACCTCTAAAGAAATAATAAATAAAATAGCCTCTTCAAAACACTTTAGCATTGTAGATATTATTCAGCAAGAATCATCCATAGAATCCATATTCAAAAAAGGAAAAGTAAAAGCCGTAGTTCAATTTGAAAATAACTTTGGGAACAATCTCATTAAAGAAAAACAGGCCAATGTACAGGTACTTACCGATGCTACCGACCCTAATATGGCCAGTACCATCAGTAATTATATTTCGTCAATACTTAAAAAATATCAGCAGGAATTAAACAAAAACAGCACCATAGATTACCAAATTGTTCCGCAAAGTAGGATGGTTTACAATGCCGAATTGAAGAGCGTTTATATGTTTGTTCCAGGCGTGATGACCGTTATCTTGATGTTGGTATCCGCGATGATGACGTCCATTTCCATCACCCGGGAAAAAGAACAGGGCACTATGGAAATTTTATTGGTGTCCCCATTAAAACCGTTTCAGGTAATTATTGGTAAAGTGTTTCCGTACATTTTCCTATCCATTATCAATGCCCTAGTTATTGTGTTGTTGAGCATTTTCGTCTTTAATGTGCCTGTTAACGGCAGCCTGTTCTTATTAGGAGTTGAAAGCGTGCTGTTTATCATCACCTCATTGGCATTGGGTATTTTAATTTCAACCATATCGGCAACACAGCAAACGGCCATGATGATTTCCCTAATGGGTTTAATGC
>JAAEZN010000128.1 GCA_018222835.1 Algicola sp.
GCCGTATGTCCCCTTATGGGAAAACTTTAATCTTGGACGGTACATTGGTAAAACTTCAGGGCGCCCTATCAACTCATAATCCGTTTCTGAATTCGCAATAAATTCTTGGTCCAATCCAATATCCAAGAGCTCCCACTGATTGGCATACACCCCGGTTTCCGGTAAAAAGAAAACCAATTTGGGCAACTGAAAACTCAACACATAACTAGACTGAACCACATAAGATGGGTTCCACGGATTACTGTCCACCGGCAATCCAGAAGGCACATCCACAGACAAGGTAAAGGCATTGGAAGCGTTGATATGCCCTATCAAAATACCCACCCAATCATCCGGAGCCCTATTTAAACCAATCCCAAAAATGGCATCAACAATAATATCGTTGGTGGATATCTTGGGCAAATCACTATCCTTATTTATAAAATCCGGCCAGACCTTACCATCTTTTAAACGTTCTAGGTTCAACAAAAAGTCCTCCGAGCGTTTATCGCTATAATTGACCACGAACACCTTAATGGAATAACCGTGCTCGTGCAGCTTTCTGGCCAGAACCAGCCCATCACCTCCATTATTTCCAATACCACAAAACAATTTTATGGTTACTTGGGTACCCCGCAATCGAGAATGCATCCATTCGAATAGCTGGGTAGCCGCTCGCTCCATGAGCTCTTCGCTCTTTATCTGTTCTTTTTGAATTGTGGATTTATCAGCCTGATAGATTTGATGTGCGGAAAAAATTTTCATTCAGCAATAAAAATTGAGCATTCGTAACAATTTCATAAAAACAGCACCAATGATTTGATGAAGTATTCAAAAGTACTACTTTTATCATCTCATTATAAAGCAATGAAGCTAAAACAAACGGAAATCAACATAAAATCGATGAACACCTCTTCATCTATTTTCACGATTACTACCACCACCCCTTTGGGGTAAGTCTGCTATATATAATTCCGTCCGTTTTAATCTATTTTTTCAATTTTTCACAATAATATTTCATCATGAAAGTCTTAAAATTTGGAGGCACTTCTGTTGCCAATCCAGAAAATATCAATAAGGTCAAATGTATTCTTAGTGCACAAAGCAGCCAACCTATTGCAGTAGTCGTATCAGCTTTTGGGGGCGTGACCGACCTTCTCTTAAACGCATCAAAACTTGCATCGGAGCAAGATGTATCCTATAAAAATTTCCTTGAGGAAATTGAGGACAGGCATATTACCGCGATCAGAGAACTTATACCCGTAAAATCGCAAAGTGCCGCCCTGAGCAAAGTTAAGAGTGAACTAAATATTTTGGAAACTCTATTGGAGGGTGCCTTTTTGATCGGCGAACTAACTCCAAAACTATCGGATAAAATTGTAAGCTATGGTGAACTATTTTCTTCATTTATTATAAGTGAGTTCCTGAAATCTGAAGGGTTGGACGCCATTTTCAAGGATAGCAGGGAGATTATTATCACTGATAGCAATTTTGGCAAGGCCAATGTAGATTTCAAGACCACCAATGCCAACTGTGAAGATTTCTTCTCCAAAAATGAACACCAGATTACCTTGCTACCAGGATTTGTGGCCTCCAGTATAAATGGAGACCTGACCACTCTGGGGAGAGGTGGCTCCGATTACACCGCCGCTATTATAGCTGCTGCAACAAATGCCGATATCTTGGAAATATGGACCGATGTCAGTGGCATGTACACGGCTAACCCTAAACTGGTGAAGCAAGCCAAATGTGTATCCTCCATCAGTTATCAAGAGGCTATGGAGTTGTCCCATTTTGGTGCAAAAGTACTATACCCCCCAACCATTCAACCTGTGCTGGGCAAGGCCATTCCAATCGCCATAAAAAACACTTTCGATCCTGAAAACCCAGGCACCCTTATTTCCAAGAACAACAATGGTAATGGAAAAACGGTAAGAGGTATCAGCCATGTAGGCAACATTAGCCTTCTTTCGCTGGAAGGTCCGGGAATGATCGGGATTCCAGGTATCTCAAAGCGTTTTTTTGAAACCTTATCGGTCAAGAATATTAGTATTGTGCTTATCACCCAAGCATCATCCGAACACTCCATTTGCGTTGGAATTGCAGATGAAGATGCAGATATAGCAGCAGAGGCGGTGAACCAAACTTTCGAATACGAGATTGCCACAAAAAGAATAAAGCCCGTTATGGTCGAAAAAGATCTGACCATTGTGGCCTTGGTCGGCGATAATATGAAAAGCCATCAAGGTTTGAGTGGAAAAATGTTCAGCACTTTGGGCAAGAACAATGTTAATATTAGAGCCATTGCCCAAGGCGCATCAGAGCGTAACATTTCTGCGGTCATTAAAAAAGAAGACGTGAAAAAGGCATTGAATTCATTACACGAGACCTTTTTCGAAGAAAACATCAAACAGCTCAACCTTTTTGTCATGGGAGTTGGCAATGTCGGTGCTAAATTTTTGGCTCAAATCCGTCAACAAAAAAAATATTTAAAAGAAGAGTTAAAGCTCAATGTCCGAGTTATTGGCATCAGTAATTCCAAAAAAATGGTTTTTGATGAAAATGGAATTTCTTTGAAAGACTGGAAAAAAACTTTGGACCAGGGTGTACCAGCGGACAAGGACAAGTTTTTTGAGAATGTAAGAGCACTCAACTTCCGCAACAGCATTTTTGTAGATAATACAGCAAGTGCCGATGTATCAAAAAACTATGCCAACTATCTTAAAAACAATATTTCGGTAGTCACCTGCAATAAAATAGCCTCTTCATCCAACTATGCTTACTACAAAGAGCTAAAACAATTGGCCAAGGAATACAATGCGCCCTATTTATTCGAGACCAACGTAGGTGCAGGCCTGCCCATTATAGACACCTTAAAACATTTGATCGCCTCTGGTGATAAGGTCCGAAAAATACAGGCTGTGCTATCTGGTAGTTTAAATTTCGTATTCAACACTTTTAACGATTCCACTACTTTTCACGATGTAGTAAAACAAGCACAAGAGCAAGGCTATACCGAACCTGACCCCACCATTGACCTGAGCGGGGTGGACGTGATGCGCAAAATTTTAATTTTGGCTCGTGAAAGTGGTCATCAATTGGAGATTGAGGATATTAAAAATGATGCATTCTTGCCCAAAGAAAGTTTGGAGACCAATTCCAACGAGGCATTTTTTGAAAGCTTAAAGAAATTCGAGGATGATTTTCAAAAAATGTACAAGGATGCCAACAACGCTGATTGCAAACTCAAATATGTAGCCCAATTCGAAGATGGCAAGGCCAAAGTAGGCCTGCAACGAATTCCTAAAGGTCATGATTTTTACAATTTGGAGGGTAGCGACAATATCGTGCTGTTTTACACAGATCGTTATGTGGAGCAACCATTGATCATAAAAGGTGCTGGTGCAGGTGCCGATGTTACCGCATCGGGTATCTTTGCGGATATTGTTCGAATCGGAAATTTTTAAGCCATGGAAGAAATTAAAGTATTTTGCCCAGCGACCATAGCCAATGTCTCCTGCGGGTTCGATGTTTTAGGCTTGGCCCTGGATTCGGTCGGTGATGAAATGACAATTCGAAAGACTACCGAAAAAGGCATTCGTATAACCAAAATATCGGGACAAGACCTACCGTTGGAAACGGAAAACAATGTTGCAGGTGTAGCAGGTTTGGCCTTATTGTCCAAAAGTAAATACGAGGGTGGCTTTGAAATCGAAATCGATAAACGCATCAAACCAGGAAGTGGTATCGGCAGTAGTGCCGCTAGTTCCACAGGAGCTGTATGGGCCATGAACGAACTCTTGGGCAAACCATTCTCCAATTTAGAACTGGTGGAGTTTGCCATGCAAGGAGAAAAACTGGCCAGCGATGTGGCTCATGCCGATAATGTGGCCCCTGCCATTTATGGAGGATTTACATTGGTTCGCAGCTATGAGCCATTGGATATTGTTTCCATACCTACACCTTCGGAACTATATGCCACTGTGATTCATCCACAAATTGAGATCAAGACCTCGGATTCCCGCAAAATATTAAAGACCACGATTTCCATGCAGCAGGGTATTCGGCAATGGGGAAATTTAGGAGGGTTGATCGCAGGACTTTTCCAAAACGATTACGACCTTATCAGCCGTTCGTTGCACGATCATATTGTGGAACCCATCCGCTCTATTCTAATTCCCGCTTTTGATGATATTAAAGTGAATGCGCTAAAAGCAGGAGCCCTAGGGAGTGGCATTTCGGGATCCGGCCCCTCTATTTTTGCATTGAGCAAGGGAGAAGAAATTGCTCAACGAGTAGCTGAATCCATGACCGAAACCTATCAAAATATTGGAGTGGATTTCGATATTCACATTTCCAGAATAAACAGCCAAGGCGTTAAAAAAATTGAGTAGCCCTATGAAATTCTACAGTTTAAAAAACCACAACATTCAGGCTTCGTTCAAAGAAGCCGTAATTGCCGGAATCGCCCCCGACAAAGGATTGTATTTTCCTGAAAGTATAACTCCCCTACCTGCTGATTTTTTTGAAAAAATCGACGAACTATCCAATCAGGAAATTGCGTTCAGGGCCATTCATCAATTTGTAAGTGATGATATTCCGAACAAGGATTTAAAAGAGATCATTGCAAATACTCTGGACTTTGATTTTCCTGTAATCGATATTGAAGAGAATGTTGCCGTTTTGGAGCTCTTCCATGGACCTACCATGGCATTTAAAGATGTAGGCGCACGTTTTATGGCCAACTGTCTTGGCTATTTTTCACAAGGAGAAAAACAGGATGTAACCGTTTTGGTAGCTACTTCTGGAGATACCGGAGGAGCCGTTGCCAATGGCTTTTTAGGGGTTGATGGTGTAAAAGTGGTAATACTGTACCCAAGCGGAAAGGTAAGCGAAATCCAAGAAAAGCAATTGACCACTCTGGGTCAAAACATTGAGGCCATGGAAGTGGATGGCGTTTTTGATGATTGCCAACGCATGGTAAAAACAGCTTTTTTAGATAAAGAAATTACGGACTACAAACAGCTGACTTCTGCAAATAGCATCAATGTGGCCCGATGGCTTCCGCAGTTATTCTACTTTTTGTTTGCCTACAAACAAGCAAAGTCAAAAGGGAAAGAAATTGTTTTTTCCGTACCCTCCGGAAATTTTGGAAATATTTGTGCGGGAATGGTAGCTCAAAAATTGGGAATGCCGGTACATCATTTTGTAGCCTCTACCAATGCAAACGATGTGGTACCGAAATTTATGGCAAATGGAGTTTACGAGCCCATGCCATCCGTTGCAACTATTTCCAATGCGATGGACGTAGGAGATCCAAGCAACTTTGTGCGCATCCAGCAATTGTATCAAAATAATCTGGACACTTTGCGCAACAACCTTTCCTCCTACTCCTTTACCGATGAAACCACCAAAGCAGTTATGAAAAAAGTTTACTCGGATACCGGGTATATTCTAGACCCCCATGGGGCCGTGGGCTATCTCGGATTAAAGGAACATCAAAAATCGCATCCGAATACTTTTGGCATTGTCCTGGAAACCGCTCATCCGGTTAAATTTTTGGATGTTGTTGAAGAAACCTTGGCAGTAAAACCCGAAATTCCTCCACAAATTATCAAAGTAATGGACAAAGAGAAAAAATCACATAAAATCTCTGGCTACGAAGAGTTAAAATCCTATTTAATGGATAGTTAGCATTTTTATATCACATTTTAACAAAAGGCTGTTCAAAACATTCTTTTGGAAAAAGTTCCATCTGCTACGAAATCAATAAATTTGCTACAAAACCAGAAGGAATGAAACAAACTGCACTTACCAAAACACACGAGGCCCTAGGAGCCAAAATGGTACCTTTTGCGGGTTACAATATGCCCGTTTCTTATGAGGGTGTAAACATTGAACACGAAACTGTTCGCAAGGCTGTAGGCGTATTCGACGTGTCGCACATGGGTGAGTTTTTAATAGAGGGTCCCAAGGCGTTGGAACTTATTCAAAAAGTATCCACCAACGATGCCTCAAAATTGACCGTGGGCAAAGCGCAGTATAGT
>JAAEZN010000024.1 GCA_018222835.1 Algicola sp.
CCGATAAACGGTTTAACCAAAAAATTACTGGGCGGTATGTACACTTCACTAAGTTCTTTGACCACTTCTACCTCATCAGGGTGCACACCGACCTCCTCATGTGTTTCCCTTAAAGCGGTATCCATTAAATCTTTGTCGATATGTTCGACCTTTCCGCCAGGGAATCCGATCTGGTTGGAATGAACTCCTTTATATACTTTCCTAAGAATTAAAAGAAGCCTGGTCTCTTGCTCAATGTCTGGATAAAATAATGCCATAACCCCTGCTCGTTTGGGGTTTGCATCTTCCACTCTATTATTTTTTAGCCACTGCACCCGAAGTTCCGGAGACATTTTATTGTGTGAATCTTCTCCTGGAAGTGGGAGATTTTTTAATTTTAGAGCAAGTTGATAAAATTCATTAAAATCCATGCTGTTGAGACAATCGGCTTTAACTACAAGTTTATTATTTCTTTTGTTCGTTTCCTGCGGAGAATCACCAAAAAAAGAAAACAACAAAGTTCAGGAAAATATTGCAAATACGGACACCGTCCCACAAAACCAAGTGGACTCCCCGAAAGTTGAAGAAGAAGAGCCGTTTAAGTTAACAGAGGAAAATGCCATCGATTTCTTTTTTGATTACGCCAAAACCATAAAAAAAGACAAGGTAAAGATTACTACTACCATGGGAAGCTTTACCGTAGAACTATATGACAACGTCCCCTACCACAAGGCAAATTTTATTTATCTGGCAAGACAACATTATTTCGATAGCACACAGTTCCACAGAGTGGTCAAAGATTTTATAATCCAAGGTGGCAATTCGGACGACAAACGAACCGCTGGTAAACGAGGCAAGATTGGACGATACTTGCTTCCACCAGATACCAAAAAGGGACACAAGCACCATAGGGGAACCATTTCCATGCCAAGCAGCGAAAGGGACAATCCGCACAAACTGGCCTCGCCCTATGAATTTTTCATTGTTGTAACGAATCCTGGATCTTACCACCTCGATGGATCCTATACTCCATTTGGCAGAGTTGTAGAAGGAATGGACGTTGTGGACGCCATTAACAATGTACCTGTTGGCGATGGCGATTGGCCATGGCAAAATATTTACATCCTCAAAGCTGAAGTGCTATAGCTCCCCTAGATTTTCTTTAACCCATGTCTTAACTATGGAGTTATTTGTTAAACCCATTCATTAGCTCCGGGTTTACCTTAACCTTACTTTTGGCAAATCTGTACGATATGCCCACATTGATCAAATAATCGGCAAAGGCCGCATCTCCCGCCCTAGGTTCTCCTGTTATTTCTTGGGTTTCAAGATCCGTTACACTTTGGGGTCGCTCTCTTCTGACTGCGAAAGGGACATTAAGATTAAGTGAAAAATTGTCTTTAATAAATGCTATACCAGGATCAATAGAGAGCACATTTCCCGGTCTTCTAAAACCTTCGTTGCCCCCGATAAGGTCTTTCACAGGAACGCCCTCATAACGTGCCCCCAGCGAAACAGAGATTGTATTGTTTAGGCTATGGCTGACCCCGGCACGAGCAGAGAATTGGTCCGGAACCGCCATAATAGCCTCATTCTGTAAGATAGGGCTCAATGTTTCCCGAAAGGTTCTAGTTCCGTTGGTCTCTCTTGGATTGATGAGATAAAAACCGCCGCCGTAGGCAAAAAAGCCTTCTCCTATCTTTCGATAAAACTGAAAATCCAAGGTTATCCCAAAACCGCCATCTCCCGGCTGAATGCTCTGATCAACAGGTCTAACTTGTGGACCACCTTCGGGTCCAACATTATAAAAAATATCAGAGGCATTGTAGTTTCCTGTTGGCAATTTCAGGCCCAAACCCAATGCCAGGTTCCCATTTTGATTTTTCTCTAAATCAAACAACCAATATCCTACCCCCACACGAATATCCGCTAGCCCTCTAGAAAATGTAGTATTTCGCTCATTTCGTCCATGTTCGTACAAAGAAGAGCGTGTGTTGATCACAGTTGGAATGGTTACACTGGCATACAATCTATTCGATATGCCGTAAGTGAGGAAAAAATCCCAGGAGTGTGAATGATTGATGACCTCCGTATCATTGGAAACCCTGTCCGGCTCTTCCTCGGTACCCCTAAAGTGTCGAAACGATTTAAAATACCTATAGTTGCTTCCGATTTGAATATCGCCCGGGCCTAACAAATTGTTTTCCAAAGTGTTTCCAACACAAGAAGAAAAATGCCTAATGGCAACGCATCCCTGCGCTGTTATTTGATGGAACCCCATAAAGGAAAGCATAATAAAAAAATAAAATCTTAGTGATTGTGATGTCCTCATACCTGAATAATTGGTTATTAATTTTGCTCGATAACCAATGTAGAGCTATACGCCACGGCAATAGACTAACAAAAATGTAAAAAAGATTAAGGAGCAGTTAATCCCACTAACAAACAATTAATACAAACTCTTAAAAAGTTAGGGGCATAAGTTTTAAGCCTCTTTCTTGTAGATGCTCGGTAAGCTGACCCCAAAAATCACTGCGATCAAACGGATAATGATAACTACTAAAATCGCAGCAATGTATGCGTAGCTGTCCTTTATTGGGAACTGGGCAAAAAGAAAATAGCTAGCACCACCCAGAATACAGGCTGTGGCATAAATTTCCTTTCTAAAAATAACGGGGATTTCATTGCAAAGGATGTCGCGCGTTACTCCTCCAAAACAAGCAGTCATAGTTCCCAGAAAAACACACATAATGGGCAATAGCTCGGCCTCCAAGCCTTTTTCAACACCCACCATGGTATAAAGCCCTATTCCTATGGTATCGAACAAGAACAACGACCGTCTTAAATACTTGAGCTTGTTCACAAAAATAATGGCAAACACTACCGAAATAAAAATAGTGATAACATAAGTAAGGTCTTGCATCCAACCTACCGGTGTGTTGCCAATTAGCAAATCCCGAAGGGTTCCTCCACCAATGGCCGTAACAAATGCAATGATCAAGACCCCGAACAAGTCCAATCGTTTCTCCATGGCGACCAAAACCCCGGAAATAGCAAAGGCTATGGTTCCTAAAATATCAATGGTTTGATATAACATCCTTACATTTTTTGAGTGTAGTAATTGTAATCTCTAATGACTACATCCACAAAATCAATAGGTTGCAATGAAGTCTGCACATCCATCACCTCCTTTATTCGCTTATCCAAAGAAACAATAATATTATGGTTTCCGTTCAACTTGGCCTTATCGTACAACTCTTTGATGGTCTGCATTTCCTGATCTTTAAAAACCGTTACTTGTGGAAATGTTGGCTTGTAATCTTCGGGCAATTCACGTAATAGGGTATCCTTTAGGGATATGCGCTTTTTTTCACTGATCACTGTAGTTCCCGCAGCAATATCCCCGATACGCTGACCTTTGCCGCGAATTAAAATGGTGAGAACAGCTGCTCCGCCAGAAGTAAGGCTTACATCGATAATACGTAGGGCCCAACGCACAAAATAATTTCCAAAGTTAGGTTTGGAGCCATCCAACTTGACCACTCTTAGATTCATGGCACTCTTCCCAATGGTCTTGCCATCCATTAAAGTCTCAAAAAGCAAATAGTAAAAAAAGGCGGGTAAACTGAGTATTAAATAGAACGCCCATTGATCCTCGATTTCTATATCCAACGAAATCAAAAAAACAATCATCAAAATAAAATACACCGTAATAATAAAACTATCTATGATGTAGGCCAACATACGCGCCCCTAAGTGGGATGTGTTTTGGTTGATGGTTATATTTTGGGCCGTTTCTATTTGAAATTGTTCCATATTTTAGTTTCTTTACTTCTAAACCAAAAGATTTAATGCGCGAGGCCGCTTTTGTAAGGCAAAATAAGGATAAATGGGCCGCTTTTGAAAATGCTCTGCTCCACAAAGGACAACTTCACCCCGACGAGCTATCGGATCTTTATATTGAGATTACCGATCATCTAAGCTACGCAAAAACGTTTTACCCGGGCAGTAACACCCAAATTTATCTGAACACCCTCGCCTCCCAAGCGCATCAGAAAATTTACAAGACCAAACGGGAATCAAGAAACCGTATTGTACATTTTTGGAAAACCGAGTTCCCTGCCATGTTTAAAAACCATCATAGGGAGTTATTGATCTCATTCTTGGTATTTTCCTTTTTTGTGGTGGTGGGTGCTTTTTCCTCTGCAAACGAAGGCGACTTTGTCCGCTCTATTTTGGGAAACGGCTACGTGAACATGACCTTAGAAAATATTGAAAAAGGTGATCCGATGGCAGTTTACAAGGAACAGGGAGCTTTTAATATGTTTTTAGGGATTACCATAAACAATATTAAAGTGGCCATTTATGCATTTGCATTTGGCATTTTTTTGGGTGTGGGCACACTTTATATTATGATGCAGAATGGTATTATGCTGGGAAGTTTTCAATACTTTTTCTACGAAAAAGAATTGTTGTGGGAATCCGCAAGAACTATTTGGATCCACGGTACCATAGAAATTTCCGTGATCATTATTGCAGGCTGTGCCGGATTGGTCCTAGCGAATGGAATTCTATTCCCCGGTACCTATACCCGATTGGAATCCTTTAAAAGAGGGGTTAAAAATGGACTTAAAATAATGGTGAGCACCGTACCATTTTTTATTGTTGCCGGCTTTTTGGAAGGGTTTGTCACCAGACATACCGAAATGCCGGATTGGTTGGCAATTTTAATTATACTGTCTTCGTTGACACTGATTATATTCTATTACATAATTTATCCAAATCAAATCCATAGAAAAGTAAAAAATGCAGACAACCAATAAATACATCGAATTTAAAAAGCAACGGGAACTAGGTGAGATTCTTTCCGATTCCTTCGGTTTTATTAGAAACGAGTTTAAAACTTTTTTTAGGACCATCTTAAAAATTGTGGGACCCTATATTTTGGCCATGTTGATTTCCATGGGGTTTTACATGTACACTATTGGCGATATTTTTAGTTTAAGCACCTTTGGGAGCACCCCGAGCTCCGCATACTCTCCAATAATAATGGTCTTGGCTGTCGCAGCTTTGATGTTCAGTTCCATTGCAGCCTATGTATTGGCCCAAGGCACTGTGCTACATTACATAAAATCGTACATCAACAACAAGGGCATTACAAACTACGATGAAATCCATAAAGGGGTGTACGGCTCCTTTTGGTCACTTATCGGGTTGGGTTTTTTAGTAGGCCTGTCCGTAATGATCGGCATTTTCCTTTGCGTGATACCCGGTATTTATTTAGCGGTCCCCCTTTCCATATCTTTTGCCATTCTGGTATTTCTTAAAAAGGATGCTATGGAATCCTATCAATATAGTTTTACCCTGATCAAGGAAAACTGGTGGATCACATTTGCGACCCTTTTTGTAATCTATATTATCGTGGCGATTGCCTCCTATGCTTTTAGTTTGCCCAGTGTAATCTATGTGTGGATAAAAATGGGCGTGTTTTCCGGAGAGATGGATGCTGAAAGCATGAACGTTTTTAACGACCCTGTATATCTTATTTTAAATATCATGAGTACTTTGGTCCAATTCTTAATGAACATCATTTTTTTGGTGGCCACTTCCTTGATATTTTTCAACCTTAACGAAAAGAAAAATTTTACCGGTACTTTTGAGCGTATCGAAAACCTTGGGAAATCTTCAGAGGAATAGATGCAAAAATCACTGATCTTATCATACTTGCTTTTTTCTTGGACAATTATTTTTGCCCAGAACGATACCATCGTAAAGTATGATGAATCGGATATTGCCCCTGTCCAGTTTCAACAAAGAGATCTGGACACCTATAAAGACGACCCCAAGTTCGATTACGAAGAGGTAAAAACAGAAAGCACATGGTTCACAGATGTGATCAACTGGTTTTACAATCTGTTACGTCGTTTTTTTGAGTGGATCTTTGGCGTAGGCAATGCCGAAGGTTATTTAGCCGTCTTTTTAGAAGTTCTCCCCTATTTGCTCCTTGCCCTTTTCTTGTATTTGGTAATTCGCTTTTTTATAAAGTCCAACATACATGGCATAGGTAAAAATAAAAAGAACCCGAACATTGTCTCATTGTCGGAAGATGAACACATTATTAAAAATGAAGATATTGAGCAATTGATAAAAAGTGCCCTGAACGATAAAAATTACCGCCTTGCCATTCGATATTATTACCTGTTTATCCTACAACTATTATCGGAACGCGAATTGATAGACTGGCAACAACAAAAAACCAACGACGATTATTTGGCAGAACTTTCAACAAGTACGTTGTTAAATGCCTTTGCCAAGGCTACCGTACTTTATGATTATGTATGGTACGGCGAATTTGAATTAGATCAGGAACGCTACAGCAAAGCTGAGGTTACTTTTTCTTCCTTAAAAAATGCATTGAACAATGTCTAAAAAAGGGCGGATCTATATAATAATCGGTGTTCTTACCCTTGGGGCCTTATTTGTAATGGAATACAATAAACCCAAAAAAGTAAATTGGTTTCCATCGTTCGTGTCCCACCATAAAATTCCATATGGCACCTATGTGCTGAACGATTTAATGGAAAAATACTTTCCGGATAGGATTCAACAGGCACAAAAACCGCCTTTTGAATTATTGTCCCGTACCGATTCCATACAAGGCACCTACTTTTTTGTGAATGAATCTGTTTCTTTTGAAGAAGCAGAGCTCAATGCCTTATTGGAATGGGTAGAGCAAGGCAACAACTTATTTGTAGCGTCGAACTCTTTTGAAAGAAAATTGTTGGACACTCTGAATCTTGACATTCAAAATGTATATAACAGCGGACAATTGGAACCCGTTTTTCATTATCAGTTGGTCAACCCAAAGTTGCAAAGCCCAAAAGTCAAATTCACCAAAGATTATTACACCACCAGTTTTGACCAAATAGATACCTTGCAAACCACTATTTTGGGCGAAGTGCACGTTAAAGGCGATAGCACGGAAACCATCAAAAAATATGCAAATACCATAAAACAATCATTTGGTAACGGAGAGATTGTTTTGAGTGCTTTTCCCAAAGCATTTACCAACTACTTTATCCTAAAGGACAATAATTTGGAATATACTGCCGGGCTATTGGCCTATCTCCCCAAGAATGGGCCGATATTTATGGACAACTTCCACAAATCCGGTAAATCCTTTTACACCTCTCCGATGTATCTTTTTTTGAACACCAAAGAATTTAAATGGGCCTACTATCTGGCTCTTATTGGTGCATTGGTTTATATCGTTTTTGAAGGGAAACGAAAACAACGCGCCATTCCCGTGGTAACCCCTTTAAAGAATCAGACTTTGGCCTTTACGCGGACCATTGCGGATATGTATTTAGAAAAAGGAGAGTTACAATTAATGACCAAACATAAAATTGAGTACTTTTTGGAATACTTGCGCACCAAACTGCATGTTTCTACCCAAAATTTGAAAGATCAAACATTTTTGAAGAATCTGGCCATGCGCAGCAATTCCAATGAAGAAGAAGTTAAATCCTTAGTGGATTTGATAAGGAATTTGAGAACCAAAGACCGTGTTACCGAAACAGAATTGAAGAATCTGAACAATAAAATACAAGCATTTAAAGCAAACGTTGATGGAAAATAACGAAACAAACGACTTGGACTTTAACAGCAGGGTACCCTTGGAGGAGCTTAGGAATACCGTAGAGCAGATAAAAAAAGAATTATCCACCATAATTGTTGGACAAAAGGATTTTATTGAGCTCTTGATCATTTCCATTTTAGCAGATGGGCACGCTTTGATCGAAGGTGTTCCGGGCATTGCAAAAACGGTTACCGCCAAGCTTTTTGCCAAAACCCTTAAAACAGAGTTTAGCCGGATTCAGTTTACACCCGATCTAATGCCCAGCGATATTCTGGGAACTTCTGTCTTTAATGCTAAGACCACAGAGTTTGAGTTTAAAAAAGGACCTATTTTTTCGAATATTATTTTGATCGATGAGATAAACCGCGCCCCGGCAAAAACCCAAGCCGCCCTTTTTGAGACCATGGAGGAAAGACAGGCCACGGTAGACGGCACCACTTATAAATTGAGTGAACCTTTTATGGTTTTGGCCACTCAGAACCCTATTGAGCAAGAAGGCACCTATGCGCTTCCCGAAGCACAACTGGATCGTTTTCTCTTCAAGATAAAAGTGGACTACCCTTCGGTTGAGGAAGAAATTGTAATACTTCAGAACCATCACGAACGCAAAGGGGAAAAACCACAAGATCAAATAAAAGCGGTTCTATCGCCCGAAAAGTTGTCGGAGTTTAAAAAGAACATCCACGAGGTGGTCGTAGAACAAAAAATACTGGATTATATCGCCAACATCATCAACCGGACAAGGAACCATCCACATTTATATTTGGGCGCTTCCCCTCGGGCTTCCATTGCCACTTTAACGGCCGCAAAGGCCTTTGCAGCTATTTCCGGACGGGATTTTGTAATTCCCGAAGATGTAAAAAAAGCATTATTGCCCGTACTAAACCATAGGGTAATTTTAACCCCTGAAAGGGAAATGGAGGGAATGACCACTGAAAATGTGGTTACCATGATTATGGAATCCGTTGAAATTCCAAGATAAGCATGTCTTTTTTTCGGTCGCTCTACATACATAACATTTTCTTTAGGTACATTGCCTTTCTTTCTGCGTGCTTTGTAATCTCTTTTTGGGTTCCTGTACTTTACCCGATAGCTTGGTTGTTGGTATATCTTTTAATGGCCCTATTCTTTCTGGACCTTTATTTAATGTATGCTACAAAAAATGGCATTCGAGCCCAAAGAAATCTACCGCAAAAATTATCTAACAGCGACCAAAATATTTTATCTGTTCATCTAGATTCCAATTATCCTTTTAGGGCATTCGTTTCTATAATCGATGAATTACCTGTTCAGTTTCAAAAAAGGGATTTTGAACACAAAACCGAATTAATAAAAGGAGAACCTCATTTATTTGAATATTTACTTCGCCCTGTTGAGCGCGGAGAATATGTTTTTGGCAATCTTATTGTGTTTGCTTCCTCTCCGCTTAGGATAATTAAAAGAAAGTTTGTGTTCCAAAAGGATCAAATGGTACCGGTATATCCGTCCATCATACAAATGCAGCAATACGATTTTTTGGCCACAAGCAATCGGTTAACCGAGTTTGGGTTGAAAAAAATCAGACGTATTGGCCACACCCAAGAGTTCGAACAAATCAAAGAGTACATTAAAGGGGACGATGTACGTACCATTAATTGGAAGGCTACCGCCAAAAAAAACCAATTAATGGTGAATCAGTACCAAGATGAACGGTCACAGCCCATTTACTCCATTATAGATACTGGTAGGGTAATGAAAATGCCCTTTAACGGACTGAGCTTGTTGGATTATGCCATTAATTCTGCCTTGGCATTTTCCAATGTTGCTCTTAAACGTAACGATAAAACAGGATTGCTTACCTTTTCAAAGAAAATTGAAACCTTTGTCCCGGCTGTACAGAAACTCACCCACCTCAACACCATAATGGAGAGCCTATACAACATTTCCACCGATTTTTCAGACTCCGATTTTGGTATGTTGTTTGCCCATGTAAAGCGTAAAGTGAACCAACGCAGCCTGCTCTTGCTCTACACTAATTTTGAGCATATCTCTGGACTAAAAAGACAATTACCATACATTTTGGCCATGGCAAAAAAACATATTTTGGTAGTTATTTTCTTTGAAAATACGGAATTGGAATCACTGATTGCCGAAGATGCAGAAGACATTCAAGCAATTTATCATAAAACCATTGCAGAGAAATTCTCTTTGGAAAAGAGGTTGATGCAAAAGGAACTACAAAAGTATGGCATCCAGACCATTTTGACCAAACCAGAGGAACTGACGATAAATACCATCAATAAATATTTAGAGATAAAAGCTAGAGGGATTATTTAGTACTAATCTCGTAGTTGGAAAGACCCAAGGTATTTAAGGATAGAGGGGGTCCCTCCAAAACCACCAATTTTGATGTTTGAAGAATAGAATGCTGTTTCTTGTCGAAATTTAATGTCGAATATCGACCCCGTAAACGTCCTTGACTATCTTTTTTGGAAAATAAATCTATTGCTATACCTACCGTGATACCCCCTAGAACGGTTGCCGTCAAGTCCCCATTGTCCCATCCATTCTCCCGTTGCCCTGCATCAATCACTTCTTTTGCGACACCGGCCAAAGCACTACCTGTAACGGCTCCCACAAAAGTCCAGACCCTATTCCCTTTGGTGGCGTGTTTAGCAACGCCCGCCCCTGCGAGGCCAAAAAGGTTGCCTCCTAAGAAATGGAGTACTTTGTCCTGTTCCACTTGCCCATGGCAATGTGAAACGAGCACAAAAAGGAGTAGTGTTGGGATTAGTGTTCTCATTGCGCATTATAAAAATATTAAAAGCTCCCTAAACTGCGCTCCTAAAATCCTAATACTTGCACATTTCCACCTTTGCTTGATTAAATTCAGACATTAAATCCGCTACAATTTGCGCTGCAGGAACAACGCTATGAATCAACCCGGAAACTTGGCCTATTTCCAATTCACCCTCTTCCATATCGCCTTCGAACATACCTCGCTTTGCCCGGGCCCTGCCCAACAATTGCTTCAACTCCTCAACACTTACACCTTTGGCATAGGCTTGCTGTATGTCTTGAAAGAATTTATTTTTAAGTAAACGTACTGGCGCAAGCTCCTTTAGGGTTAGTTGGGTATCGCCTTCATTGGCCTCTACTACCATTTTTTTAAAAAGCTCGTGGGATGAGGCCTCCGGAGATGCCACAAACCTACTTCCTATCTGAACGCCATCAGCACCCAGAACCATAGCGGCCAACATGGCCCTACCAGTGGCAATGCCTCCGGCAGCGATAAGGGGAATATTAATTTTCTCCCTTACAGAAGGAATAAGAACAAGGGTGGTGGTCTCGTCTCTGCCATTGTGTCCTCCTGCTTCAAAACCTTCGGCCACTATAGCATCCACACCGGCTTCTTGCGCTTTAAGGGCAAACTTTACGCTACTTACCACATGAACAACGGTTATCCCTTTATCTTGAAGAAACTTGGTCCATGTTTTAGGGTTGCCAGCAGAAGTAAAAACAATCTTTACCCCTTGCTCGACAATAATATCCATTAGTTTTTCGATATCGGGGTACAACATGGGCACATTGACCCCGAATGGCTTATCGGTCGCTTTTTTACATTTAATAATGTGTTCCTCCAACACTTCCGGATACATACTTCCTGCTCCCAACAGACCCAGCCCACCTGCATTGGATACGGCGGAGGCCAAACGCCAACCACTGGCCCAAATCATTCCGCCTTGTACAATGGGATATTTTATTCCGAAAAGTTCTGTGATTTTATGTTGCATGAAGTTAGATATTCTGGTTTCTGCCAAAATAATCAAATTTCGGCTGTCGTTTAAGAAATCACCCCAGAACCTATAAGTTCATCATCCAAATACCATGCGGCAAACTGCCCTTCGGTAATGGCTGACTGTTTATCCTTAAAATCAACAAACAATCCACTCTCTACTTTGTAAAGTGTGGCTTCCTGCAAAGGTTGACGATACCGGATACGCGCTTTTACTTCCATGGTTTCATCTACCTTTAAGGCTAAATCGGGGCGCGCCCAATGGAGCTCGTCCTCTTTGATAAACAACGTATTTCTGAGTAGGCCAGGATGTGCTTTTCCCTGCCCAGTGTAAATAATATTTTTTTCAACGTCCGTATTTATTACGAACAAAGGTTCTTTTGTTCCCCCTACATTTAAACCTTTGCGCTGCCCTATAGTAAAATAATGTGCTCCTTGGTGCTCACCTACCACTTTGCCGTCCGTTTCTGAGTACACAGGCTTCTCGGACTGGAATATCAATTTCTCCCTCTCGTTCTGAAATTCGGGAATCGTAACAGAAAATTGGGACGCATCTGCAGGGACTTCTACGATAACACCTTTCTTGGGCTTCAATTTCTGCTGCAAAAATTCCGGAAGATGTACTTTACCTATAAAACACAATCCTTGGGAATCTTTTTTATCCGCAGTTACAAGGTTTTTCTCCGCAGCAATTTTTCGAACTTCCGGTTTTAAAAGGTCACCGATGGGAAACAATGTTTTGGATAATTGTTCTTGAGAAAGCTGGCAAAGAAAATAGGATTGATCCTTATTTGGATCCTTTCCAGACAAGAGCTGATAGGTTTCCGTACCATCATCATTTGTTATGGTCCCTTTTCGGCAATAGTGTCCCGTGGCAACGTAATCCGCTCCCAATTGCAATGCAATTTTAAGGAATACGTCAAACTTAATTTCCCGATTGCACAAAACATCAGGATTAGGGGTTCTGCCCCTTTCGTATTCATTGAACATATAATCAACGATACGCTCCTTGTATTCTGCACTTAAATCTACGGTTTGAAAAGGAATCCCCAGCTTTTCCGCAACGATCAATGCATCATTGCTATCCTCCAACCACGGACACTCCTCGGATATGGTCACCGAATCATCATGCCAGTTTTTCATGAACAGGCCAATTACATCATAACCTTGCTCTTTGAGCAAGTAGGCGGCCACACTGGAATCCACACCTCCCGAAAGTCCTACAACAACCTTTTTCATTGAAATTAATTAAGAGTACAAAAGTACAAAATGATATGTATTGTGGCTGCATAGCCCCCATTTTGGGTCATCCTTATAACTTGCTCCGATTAATTTCATCGATAGCAATTTACCGTTTATCGATGACACATCAGCATAGGTTTATCTGCCCACAGAAACCAGCTATTTGACAACTTTTAATTTTAAGAACGTTGATAATCACGCATCTTTGGAGTCCCAAATCTTTCCAAACTAAACCTATTAAATGGAAACTCCCCCAAGAAATTCTTGAGGGAGTTTTTTATTTGGTTCAAAGTGTGAATTAGCAACCTAGGATTATCTTCTTCCGGATTTTTTTTGTTCCTCGGCCTGTTCCATCATCTCGCGCATTTTACGCTGGAACTTATTCTCCTTTTTAGGCTTCTTTTTATTCTCCTGAATTTGAGCATGGATCTTATCCTCGTCCAAAATATAGTTTTTGATGGCCAACATAATAAAGATGGTAATCAAGTTGGAAACAAAGTAATATAAACTCAACCCACTCGCATAGTTGTTAAAGAAGAACAACATCATAATAGGCGATAGGTACATAATAAACTTCATGTTCGGCATACCCGGTTGCTGTTGCATCTGCATGCTCTGTCCCGTAGTCATCTGCATATAAAAGAAAATCGCTACGGATGCCAAAATTGGGAACAAACTCACGTGATCGCCATAAAATGGTATGGTAAACGGTAGTTCAAAGATGGTATCGTAAGAAGAAAGGTCTTCCGCCCACAAGAATGATTTTTGCCTAAGTGCAAAAGATGTTGGGAAGAACATGAAAAGTGCATAGAAGATGGGCAACTGTAATAATGCCGGTACACAACCACTCATTGGACTGACTCCTGCCTTATTATAGACCTTCATAGTCTCTTGCTGTTTTTTCATGGCATTGTCCTTGTACTTTTCGTTGATCTCTGTAATCTCAGGTTTCAATACCTTCATTTTAGCCTGAGACAAGTAAGATTTATACGTAACCGGCGATAGTGCCAAACGTACTACAATGGTCATGATAATAATTGCTATACCATAAGGTAGGAACGAACTCAAGAAAGTGTAGAACGGTGTAAAAATATATCGGTTGATCCATCCAAATATTCCCCACCCAAAGGGTATGGAGTCCGCCAGTCCCAAATCCTTGTAATCATCCAAGACCTTAACATCCGTTGGCCCATAATACCAATGCATATTTTGGGACAACTCCCCTCCTTTAAATTCCAAAGGTGCTTTTGTAGTGTAGGCTTTGGTGAAAAGCATTTCCTTACTTTCTTCCTCGACCAAATTGGTAGAAGTTAAAGCTGCGGTTTTAAAATGGTCGTCCGTTGCCAAAATAGAGCTAAAAAAGTGTTGGCGGTACGATAACCATTTTACATCCTCCTCAGTTTCCTCATCAAAATCACTACTTTCCGAAAGTTTGCTAATGTTGCCTTCATCGTGATTATAGGTCAATCGGGTATAACGATTCTCGTACATAACACTCTTATTATGTCGTATCCCCTTTAGATCCCACTCCAAGGTAACCGGCTTACTGCTATTGAAAACCCCACTTAATCCTTGCGACCTAATGGTAAAGTCCACCAAATATTCGTTTGGCTTCATCTCGTATCTATACTCCAAAAATTGATTATTGGCCACTTTGGCCTTCATGGAAAGTACTTGATTATCTCCGCTTTTGGTAAGCGATGGCTCAAAGAACAAATCAGCTGTACTGAGCGATCTATTATCCGAACTGCTAAAGTTTATCGCAAAATTGGCGTTCCCATCCTTCACCAAATACACAGGTATGGAGTCGAAAGTGACATAATCCTTCATTTTGGCCTCAACGATCTGCCCTCCCTTGTTGGAAATCTTAAGTAACAAAACCTCATTTTCCAAAGTAGTGATGCTTTCTGCAGTTTGGGTAAATCCAAATGCGCCAACTGTGTTTTTATAATCCGCCACTGCGGTGGAATCGGTAAGGTCGATTACCTTGGTTTCTTGAGCAGGCTCCTTTTGGGCTTCCTTCTCGACCTTGGCTTCCTCAGCTTCAATCCTTGCCTGTTCCGCTTTTTGAGCTTCCAACTCTTCTGGTGTAGGCTGATTTTGGTAAAACATAAAAACTAGTATCCCAAATATCAGTACAAATCCAATAATGGATTTAATATCCAGCTTCTTTTCTTCCATGAATATTATTTAGTAGAAATCTTTTATTCGTGTATCAAATGGCAAATATATGCCCAAAACCGCGTTTTATGCCAAACTGGCATTGTTTTGTTTCTGCTTTTGAGCTAAAACCGCTTTTACAAACCCAACAAACAATGGGTGCGGGCTAGCCACCGTACTCTTATATTCGGGGTGATACTGAACTCCAACAAACCAAGGATGCGAAGGAATTTCCACAACTTCTACCAATCCAGTTTTTGGGTTGAGCCCAGAGGCGACCAATCCAGCTGCTTCTAATTGTTCCTTATACTGGTTGTTGAATTCATAACGGTGCCTATGCCTTTCCTCTATATCGGAAGTTCCATAGACGCTTTGTACCAAGCTACCTTCCTTTAAATGGCAGTCCCAAGCGCCCAAACGCATGGTACCTCCCATATCCGTAATGGATTTTTGTTCTTCCATTAAACTAATTACAGGGTCGGGCGTTTGCTTGTTCATTTCCGTAGAATTGGCTTTTTCCAGACCAAGAACGGTTCGGGCAAATTCGATAACGGCCATTTGCATTCCCAAACAAATACCTAAGAACGGGATATTGTTTTCCCTAGCATATCTTACCGCCTTTACCTTACCCTCTATACCTCGTTCCCCAAAACCTGGAGCTACCAAAATACCGTCCAATCCTTTTAACTTTTGAGCTACATTGCTTGGGGACAAATGCTCGGAATGAATAGATTTCACCTCAACTTTGACTTCGTTTGCGGCACCGGCATGGATAAAGGCTTCTTGAATAGATTTATACGAGTCGGGAAGTTCCACATACTTTCCGATCAATCCGATCACCACTTTATCCTTTGGATTTTTATGTCTATTTAAAAACTCCTTCCATTGATCCAAATTTGGTTCTGTATTGTTCGGTAGGGCCAATTTTTCCAATGCAACGGTATCCAAACCTTCTTCTTGCATCAATAACGGTACATCATAAATTGTAGATGCATCTATGGATTGGATTACAGCCTCTTTTCTAACATTGCAGAAAAGTGCCAATTTCTCCCTGATATCTTCGGAGATATGGTGTTCTGTTCTACAAACTAAGATATCGGCCTTGATTCCGCTCTCCATTAAAGTTTTTACAGAATGCTGTGTTGGTTTGGTTTTTAATTCCCCCGCGGCGGACAAAAATGGCACCAAAGTAAGATGGATTACAATACCATTGTGCTCACCCAGTTCCCAAAGCAATTGCCTAACTGCCTCTATGTAGGGAAGTGACTCAATATCGCCAACGGTCCCCCCTATTTCGGTAATAATAATGTCATAATCGCCACTATTTCCCAAAATTTGGATACGTTCCTTAATCTCGTTGGTAATGTGGGGCACTACCTGAACCGTTTTTCCCAAAAACTCCCCTCTACGCTCTTTTTCGATTACGCTCTGGTAAATCCTTCCGGTGGTCACATTATTGGCCTGTGATGTGCGAACGTTCAAAAAACGCTCATAATGCCCAAGGTCCAAATCGGTTTCGGCACCATCGTCGGTAACATAACATTCTCCATGCTCGTACGGATTTAATGTTCCCGGGTCAACATTAATATATGGATCTAATTTTTGTATGGTTGTTCGGTATCCCCTGGCTTGCAGTAGTTTGGCCAAGGATGCGGCTATAATTCCTTTACCCAATGAAGAAGTAACGCCTCCCGTAACGAAAATGTACTTGGTCTCTGACATATTGATCATTCTATTACGGGGCGTAAAGTTACTAATTGCAGGGCAAAAATCAGGTAGATTCTTTAGGAAAATCTTTTTGCAACTTTCTTATGATGGGTTCTAGGTCATTATCCTTAATGGTAAGCATAGTGCTCAGGTAGTCTCCCAGCTTTCCTTTGGGAAACCCCTTTTGCCGGAACCAAACCAAATAGGCAAGAGGCAGGTCCACCAAATAACGGCCTTTATACTTGCCAAAGGGCATTTTATAATGTGCCATTTCCAAAAGCTGCTCTGTATCCGGACGCATTTCCATATATAGGCCTAAAATACTATCTTTCCCTTAACAAATCCGAAAAATGAAACGTAGAAATTTTATTGCCACCGCAGCTGTTGGCTCTGCTGGTTTGGCCTCTGGCTCTGCTATGACCTCTAACCAAGGGCTGTCCAAACCATTTAAATTAAAGCACAATATTAACCACAGTGTATGTGAGTGGTGTTTTAGCGACATCCCTTTCGAAGATTTTTTAAAGACCTTAAAAGAACTCGGAGTGAATGCGATTGATCTTATCGGCCCTGATAGATGGCCCATTTTAAAAAAGTACGACATTCACTGTTCGATGTGCAATGGCGCAGAAATAAGTTTGACCAAGGGGTGGAACAATCCCAAATACCACGAGCAACTCATTAAAAATTACACGGAAATGATTCCGAAAGTTGCAGAAGCAGGTTATACCAACCTTATCTGCTTTAGTGGAAACCGAGATGGAATGAACGATTATGTTGGTCTTCAAAATTGTGTGGATGGTCTATCCCAGATTATTCCATTGGCGGAAAAACATGGCGTGGTAATTCAGATGGAGCTTTTTAACCAAGTAAACCACCCAGATTATATGTGCGACAATTCACTTTGGGGCGTGGAGCTTTGTAAGCATTTGGGCAGCGACAATTTTAAATTGTTGTTCGACATCTACCACATGCAAATTCAAGAAGGGGATATTATACGTAGCATACAAAACTATCATCCTTACTTTGGCCACTACCATACCGCGGGTGTCCCAGGCAGGAATGAAATCGACGAGACCCAAGAATTGTACTATCCCGCCATAATCAAGGCCATTCACGATACCGGGTTTAAAGGGTACGTAGCGCAAGAATTTATTGTTACTTGGGATGACAAAATCGAAGCATTAAAGGATGGATTTATGAGATGTGATGTTTAAGCTTTGATAAATCAACTCTTCCATTGATAGGCTATTACACTTAATCTCTTGTTGAATTTCATAAATCGGTAGTGAACTTTTCAAAATTAGGGCTTAGCTTTGCGTGAAAATATGAAACCTTAACTGAAATGTTCAGCGCAATTCAATCCAGATACAAAAGATTCCAAATAAGTAAGTCGCCCCAACTAAATTTAGTTTGGGGCTTTTTTTTGTACACCCTTGTCGGCTTTCTCTTGTTATCCATTCCACTATTCCATAAAACCGAAATTGCCTTTCTGGACAACCTCTTTATTTCCACTTCAGCAATTTCAACCACTGGGCTTGTTACAATAAGCATATTTGACTCTTATAATTTTTTCGGACAATTGATTATCATGATACTTATTCAACTGGGAGGAATCGGATATATGACATTGACCTCCTATTACTTGCTCTTCACAACTCAACGAATTACCCGATGGCACCAAAAAATCATCGGCGCCGAGTTCACTATGCCCGCTACCATACAAATCAAGGATTTCTTAAAGAGTGTTATTTATTTTACATTGATCATGGAGTTTTTGGGAACCATTGCATTCTATATCGCTTTTCATCATGAAGGGATTACGGGCCTCAAAGGCATATGGTTTTCACTGTTCCACAGCGTTTCCTCATTTTGCACGGCTGGTTTTAGCCTATTCAATGATAGTTTTGAGAGCTTTTCTGAAAACACCCTCATCAATTGGACCATTTCTGTCTTAGCAATTGCTGGGTCCCTTGGTTTTATAGTGGTAACCGATATTTGGTACAGGATTATGGGAAAGTCAAAGGCGATTACCTTTACCTCTAAAATCATAATATATGGATTTATAGTTCTACTGGGGATTGGCACGTTGCTATTTTATTTCACAGAACCCCTTGTAAAAGCATCCGAACACCGGTTGATGGAAGCCTTTTTCCAATCGATGACTTCCATGACCACCGTTGGGTTCAACACAGTACCGATAAGTTCGCTCTCATTGCCCCTCCTTCTTTTGACCATTTTTTTGATGTACATCGGAGCGTCGCCATCCGGTACTGCTGGCGGGATGAAGATAACCACATTGACCGCTATGGTCGCCATTTTAAAAAGCAGGTTGCTTGGTCAGAAAAAAATAACTTTTTTAAAAAGGACAATTCCTTTGGAACGGCTCTTTGTGGCGACGTCCACCTTTATACTCTATACATCGATGATTTTTCTATTCAGCTTTTTACTTTCCTTTACCGAGCAATCAAGTTTTGACAAAATCCTTTTTGAGGCGGCCTCTGCACTTGGAACCGTAGGTTTAAGCACAGGAATAACCGCCGACCTGTCCGAAGTGGGAAAATCCCTTATCATCCTATTGATGTTTTTGGGGCGTGTTGGGGTACTTACTTTTGGTTTTGCTTTATTGATGCGTATGAAAAAGCAAAATTTAAAATTGAAAAGTGAAGATTTGGCTGTGTAAATCGTAGTAGAGATGGAGTTAAAAAGATAGATGTTCAAGATTTCTTGTGGTATAAAATCACCCTGCCCTCAAAACCCTGCCCCCTGCTGATTGCCATGCCACTTCCTGTAACTCGTCTCTGAAAAAAGTGTCTTCTACAACATTTCCACAACCAAATCCAACCAATTTGCCAAAGTTTCGGGTGTGTACCATAATAATTCTCGATTATTCGGGGCAACTCGTCCAATTGATTAGTATTCATCATAAAATAGGATGATATAATCCAAAAAAAATATGAGACTTTAGACCCATGATGAAAATTAGAGATGAAAAATACCTGAAATCACTGGGTAAAAAGAATCAAGGAAATCAGAAAAGAAAGAGACATCTCTACCTATGATTTATCTTATGAATCAAATATTTCAAAAAGGGAGAAACCAATACAATCATATGCACTCTTAAAGCTATTGCATATACAATGGAACTAAAAGCTAAGGATTTGATTGACTTTTAAGTTCTTCAGCAATTTTACGGTTCCATTCCTGCTGTTTCGCCTTATTGCGCGAAAAATTGGTTTCCCAATCGTATTGCTCTTGATATTTTTGAAGCTCCTTTAAAATATCCCGATATATTTTACGTACCTCTCCCTTAACATCATCCGAGAAAGAGGTACGATGCAGTTTTGCACGCATTTTTTTGGCAAAAAGTTCGGTAATATCAAAATGAAGCTGTTCATGGGCCAAGGTGTTTTCATCGCATAATTCCGGCCTATACCAAGATTCGTTGGGATAGAAAAACGCATTTACCTCATAATCCAGCTTAACCTCATGGTGGAGCAAGTTGGCAGAATAGGAATAACTTATACCACTTGCCGTGGTTGCCGCCGATTCGGCAGCAGGAGGAACCTTTCCTTTAAAATCGGCCCAAGCGAGCCTTGTATCTTTGTTCCATAGAACCCCCTCCTCGATTTCTTGCGTAAAACCCAAAAAACCGAATAGAAGAAAACACCCTATAAAAACTAATTTATCCAATTAAAATCGATTACTCTTTCAATGTCGGGATGCAAACTGTAATGAACAGGACAGGTATTGGCCGTATGCACTAAAATTTTACGGTGCTTTTCGGAAACGGATGCCGGTAGGTCAAATTTTACCTCTATCTTGGATATCCTTCTCGGATTGGCCGCCATGTGTTTGGTGACTTCTGCTGTGGACCCGGTAAGATCAATTTCCAAATCCCGAGCTTTTATACCCATCATCGTTATCATACAATTGGCCAATCCGGTAGCAACTGTGTCCGTGGGCGAAAAAGCCTCTCCTTTACCATTATTGTCCACTGGAGCATCGGTTATGTACTCATTTCCCGAACGCAGATGTACGCAAGTGGTTCGCAGGTTTCCGTTATAGGTTACTTTTGCTGTCATTTGTATCTACTTCTTTAATGGTAAGGTTGTCATACTCCATAATATAACAGGCACGGTTAAAATAGCCAGAAGTCCAATCATTAAGATAATCAAACCCATTTCCTGCATATTCGGTCAATCCAATATATTTAGATGTCTCAAAAAGGTTCTTTTTGTACGCCAGTTTCAGCAGCACATCCATAGTAACATCAAAACCTCGGATGGCATATCTATCCGGAAGTACTCCTCTATATTTTTTCATGTATGCCTTGGCGAAGGCATCATCTGCAGATTCCTTATAAAATGAAGGATAGGTGAACTTCAGGTTGGATAAATGGGTCTTGGAAACTGCCTCGTGCTCAAAAGCACCATTAAAACTTGTGGTGAACATACGCACATTAATTTTATCCCCTTGTGCGTTTGTAGCCGTAATTGAAGAAGTGTTGGCAGAGTTTAGAATCGAAGTTACGCTCGCCACCATATTAGGTTGATCGGTTTCCAAAAATACCCAGTTCTCTTTTTCATTGGACAACTGAATCAAAAATCTATCCAAATGAAGTGATTTATTATCGATCACCTTTGCGATTTGGGCAGCAGGAAACTTGCTCAAAATGGAATCGTGTGCCACTTGATGGGTGGAATCCGCAATAATTACCACATTCTCATCGGTATGGATTTTTTCCATGTATGCCAGCATTTTATCCCTAAGGATGGCATCTTTGGGTACTGAGAAAAACACATTGCTATGGCTTAGTTCGCTGTCGGATGCAATCGGGGCGATCACTGGAATATTCTTGGTTTTTGCCTGTACCGCCACTTCGTTCAATGGGCCAGCAGCCAATGGGCCTATAATGGCATCTACCCCTGTTAACGATTCACGGAAAAGTATTTCCTTAACTTTTGCCTGATCTAGTTGGGTATCGTACGTTTTCACATTAACAGATACCCCCATTTTTTTGATGGAATCCAAAGCCACCATTGCCCCGGTATAAAAACCAAGACTTAGCGCAAGGTCCCTTCGGTTCCTGATCAACTCCTCCGCTTTCTTGGTATCGTTTAGGTTTACCTTATCCAAACGGAATGGAAGCATAAAAACAAGCCGCGGTTTATTTTCCACATTAATGCTATCTGCCAAATTGATCTTATCCAGCACCAAAGCATTCTTCACCTCAAGTCCATCAGCTTTATCTTTTGGCAATTTTAAGACCATTCCCGCCTTAAGGCCATTTTCCAAAGCTGGGTTTAAACGGAACAATTCTTCTCGCGTTATTTTAAGGTTTTGGGTAATCCTAAATATGTTCTGCTTAGGTTTTACCTCATAAAAAATATAGTTGTCTGTGTTCACTATACCAGCTTGGGCTCTCTTTTTGGGCAAACGCACCACCATACCCTCTTTTAGCCCTCCAGCTTTCATAATTTCGGGATTCAATCTCACAATCGAATCCGTTGGGATACCATATTCTCTTCCCAGACTATAAAGTGTCATTTTGGGAGGAACAGTGTACGATGTAAAGACCTCTATCTTTTGTTCTTTTAGACTATCTCCTTTTGGCCTGGGCAGTTTCAATTCTTCACCAGCTGCCAGATAATTGGTATTCTTATCAAGTTCTGGGTTCAAAATCAGTAGGCTATCCACACTAATCCCGTACTTGTGGGCAATGCTCCAACGGGTCTCTTTAGGTTGAACGGTGTAGGTTTCGAAATCCAATTCTTTCTCCTCATTGGGATCCACCTCGGGAAATACAGGAATTTGAAGCACCATTCCCTTGTCCAATGTTTCCGAATACAGCCTCGTGTTATATCTTTTTAATTGTTCTTCGGTGATCTTATACTTTTGGGTCAGGCCAAAAAGAGTTTCCTTTCTTCTTACCCTGTGGCGGGTAAAACGAAGTGGTTTCACCTCTTCTTCCTTAGGCTCTTCCTTTTTTGTCTCTGTTTTGTTTTCCACAGGTTTTCCATTAAGTGGAATAATAAGAATAGTGTTTTCCTTAACATCGGAAGCACTTTTGATTTCCTTGTTAGCCTGTAAAATACTGTAGGGCGTAACCCTGTATTTTTGGGAAATACTCTTTAAGGTTTCCCCTTCCTTTACTGCGTGCGTGGTATAATTTTGTGCTGAAACCGGCACCATGGCCAACAAAAAGACCATGGTAAAAACCAGTTGTAAAATATATTTTTTCATTCCCATTCTATAGTTGCAGGTGGTTTAGAACTAATGTCGTACACCACTCTATTAACGCCTTTAACCTTATTTATTATATCATTAGAGGTCTTTTGCAAAAACTCGTAGGGCAAATTCACCCAATCGGCGGTCATACCGTCCGTGCTTTCTACTGCTCTGAGCGCCACACATTTTTCGTAGGTACGCTCATCTCCCATAACCCCTACACTATCTACGGGCAAAAGCATGGCTCCGGCCTGCCAGACCTTGTCATAAAGTCCCCATTTCTTTAATCCATCGATAAAAACAGCATCGACTTCTTGTAAAATAGCTACTTTTTCCGGGGTAATATCCCCCAAGATACGGATTCCCAATCCAGGGCCCGGGAAGGGGTGCCTTCCCAAAATCTCTTTGGACATTCCCATACTCGCCCCTACTCTTCTTACCTCGTCCTTAAACAACATTTTTAAGGGCTCTACTATTTTCAATTTCATATAATCGGGCAAACCGCCAACATTGTGGTGGCTTTTTATTACAGCTGATGGCCCACCGCTTGCGGAAACAGATTCTATCCTATCTGGATAAATGGTTCCTTGTGCCAACCATTTGGCATTTTCCACTTTGTGCGATTCATCATCAAAAACCTCGATAAAGACTCTTCCGATAATCTTTCTTTTCTTTTCCGGATCCGACTCGCCCTTAAGAGCGTCCAAAAAACGTGCCGAAGCATCTACACCCTTTACATTAAGTCCCATATGTTTATACTGATCCAAAACACTTTCGAACTCATTTTTGCGCAGAAGGCCATTGTTCACGAAAATACAGTACAGGTGGTCCCCAATAGCTTTGTTCAACAACATGGCCGCCACACTGGAATCCACGCCTCCGGACAGACCCAAAATCACTTTTTCGTCTCCGATTTCCTCCCTTAGTTCATCTACAGTGGTTTCCACAAAAGCATCGGGTGTCCAATCTTGTTCTAGACCTGCTATGTTCACCAAAAAATTTTCCAATAGCTTTTTACCGTCGGTAGAATGATATACTTCTGGGTGAAACTGTATCCCATAGGTAATTTCTCCGTTAATTTTATAGGCCGCATTCTCCACATCGTGGGTGCTGGCCAAAAGTACCCCTCCCTTCGGGAGTTCCTTAATAGTGTCGGAATGGCTCATCCATACTTGGCTACCTTCATCAATACCTTTCAAGAAATCATCGTCGGACTTTACAAAAGACAAGTTGGCCCTTCCATATTCCCGGGTTGCGGACGGCGCCACATTTCCCCCATGAAAATGAGCTAAATACTGAGCACCGTAACAAATGCCCAACAAGGGCTTTTTTCCCTTAATTTCCGACAAATCGGGATGTGGGGCCTGCTCGGAGCGAACTGAGGACGGGGAACCGGAAAGTATCACCGCTTTATAGTCCGACAAATCTTCGGGCACCTTGTTATAGGGTTTAATTTCTGAGTAAATGTTAAGTTCCCTTACGCGTCTTGCGATCAATTGTGTGTACTGGGAACCAAAGTCTAAGATGAGTACGTTGTTATCCATGGGCAAAAATAGCAATTTGCTTTTGTTGCAAAAGTATCTTTTAAAGGTTATTTGTGACAAGTTTTGGCCAAAGTAATTCCAACGGGTTATCAACAACGCCATCCTTTGAGCATATACCTTGTTTTTCCTACAAAAAAACAAAGCCTTATATAGTTTTTTTCTTAATTGATTTCATTATTTCTTTGTTTTGAAAAATAAAGAACTGACCATGATTAAGGGATTCATTTTTGATTTGGATGGCGTAATAACAGATACAGCAGAGCTTCACTATGCCGCTTGGAAAAAGTTATCGAACGACATGGACTGGCAATTTGACCGCGAACTCAACGAAAAATTGAGGGGTATCTCAAGAATGGACTCTATAAAAGTAATCATGGATTACAACAATGTTTCGCTAGGCGAGGATACCATTGTAGAACTTGCTACCAAAAAGAATGATATATACGTGGAAAGTTTGAATGGCATGACGCAGGAAGATTATCTCCCTGGCGCCGAGGAACTTTTAACTCACCTACGATCTGAAGGATTTAACGTAGCCTTGGGCAGCGCCAGTAAAAATGCCGAAAAAGTATTAAAGCAACTGAATGCTACTCGTTATTTTGATATAATCGGTGATGGCAATAGCGTATCCAGAAGTAAACCTGCTCCGGACATTTTCCTGTATGCGTCGGAAAAAATGGGTCTGCCACCAGAGAATTGTATAGTTTTTGAAGACGCTGAAAAAGGTATTGATGCCGCAAAAGCGGGCAAGTTTTACAGTGTTGGCATTGGTCCGAAAGAGCGTGTTGGTCACGCAGACGTACGGTTCGATACCATGAAGCAGGCTACCCTTTTTGAAGTAAAATCGCATTTTAAGGATTTGTTCTAAGAAAATTTCCCGTAATGCAAGAATGCAAAAAGCCCCGGGAACCACTCCGGGGCATTCAATAAAATCAAAACCAACCTAAACATATTGAGTTAACCAACTCAAAATTTAAATTTTCATAGCTATTTACATGTAAGGAACAACCCTAAGGCCAAATACCCTACCTAGTACACAAAGTTTTTTTAAATAAATTGATTTTTTACCTCACCTGGCCAATTACCAGACCTCATCATTTACTTTTGATAATGGTAAAATTTTGGGAAAATGGGTTTAAGGTATCCAACAACATTGGAACAAGGTCTTCTCCCATCCCCAAATAGATTTCGGAAAAATTAAGTTGCCTCTCTTGCAACGATTGATTCGGAAACAACTCGTTTTGCAGCTCTGTCAATCGCGTTACATGATCCTTTAACTTACGTTTTTGAGCCCGCAATAATCTCTTTTCGAGGTTCTCCAACCCCTTTTTCTGTTTAATTTCTTGTGCTTTTACCGCCCCCAAAAAGCTCTTGTCCGTTTTTTCGGCCAGTTCGTACATGTGTTGAAACTGCTCTTCCAACAGCTGTTTTTGTGGAGTAAAGTCAACATCAATATTGGATATATCACGTATTTTTTTGTTGATAAGAGTGTGCTGCTTCATAAATAAATGTGCTACTGTTAGCTCCATCTTTTCAACTTTGTCCCACTGCTTCTCTTTAATCAACAAAGCTGAATTCCTCAACATCAACATGGGAAATGTTATCCCCAGTTCATCAAAATATGATTTAAATTCCAACCAATATGCCAACTCTCCCCCACCTCCAATGTAGCAAAGATTGGGCAGGACAACTTCCTGATACAATGGACGAGTGACCACATTTGGAGAAAAACGCTCTGGATACTCCTCAAGTTCTTTTAAAAGCTCCTCCGCGGTAAAATCCAATTGTGTATTGAGCACATGGTATTTCTCTTTTTTTAGAACAATTCGCTCTCGTAGATTATCCTTTAAATAAAAATAATTGATTTCTCTTGGATTCACCTGAATCGAATATTCCGAGGAAACCTTCTCGAGATTTTTAATAGACTTGGTGATTTTTTCGAAGGGCGTATGCTCAAAAATGTCCTTTTGAACATAAGGTGCCAATATTTTTTTTAGGTTTTTATCATCACCATCCACAATTACAAGTCCTTCCTCTCCAAACAAGGCATTGGCGAGGTAACGTGTGGCCTCGGCCAAGGTAGGATTTTCGAGGTAAGCCTTTTGGAAGAGCTCTTTTAATCTGTCCGTATATCCCAAATTGCCAAGTTCAGAAGCAAATATCCCAAAGACTTCATCCAGACCTTCGGTGGACAGTCTGCCCACTCCACCAGAAGCTTTTCTGTTCCAAAGTACTTTTTTACCGTGCAGATTAAAATAATTGATCTCATCAAAATCATGATCCTCAGTTGCCATCCAGTACACCGGCACAAAATGATTATTGGGATGCTGCTTATTTAGCTTTTTGGCCAAATTGATCGTGGATACAATTTTATACAGAAAGTATAGTGGTCCTGTAAACAAATTTAACTGGTGACCAGTGACCACTGTAAAGGAATTCTCGTTCTCAAGAGCGAGAATATTTTTTTGTGTTGCCCTGGACACCTCAACATTTTTGTATTGCCCGTTAAGAGAACTGACCAAAACTTTTCTGTGCCCCTTTGGGTAGTTGGCGGATTTTTCTTTAATCTGATCACCGAAGTTATCGGGTAATGGGTATCTGTTAAAAAAGGGCGACAACTCTTTTTTCTGATCTAGGTAATCACAAATTAATCGGGAAAAATAACCGGTCTCCTTAAAGGGTATACATTCTACTTCCATTAAAACTGTAATGAGGTGATCAAAGATAAGTCTCTTCTTTTTTACTCATCGTAAAAATACGTTAATTGAATTTTATAAAGCATTTAGTTGGCTCAGTTCGATAAAATTAGGATTCTGCACCAATTTATTATTAGATTTGAGAGAACTAATTAACCCAAACATGACCCGATTTTTATTTTCTCTTATTCTTCTAGTATCCATTTCAGTTTCTGCACAACAATTAAAATCCCCATCAGAATTTTTGGGGTACGAACTTGGAACCCAGTTTACCCGCCATCACGAGGTGGTGGACTACTACGAATATTTGGCCGATTCGGAACCGGACCGAGTCAAGCTCACCGTGTATGGAAAAACCAACGAACGTAGGCCTTTGATTTTGGCCTATGTGTCTTCTGCCGAAAACCTTTCCAATATAGAAACTATTAGACAAGAGCACCTAAAAAATACAGAAGGGTCGGGAAATTCGTCCAAAGCCATTGTTTGGCTAAGCTATAACGTACATGGCAACGAAAGTGTGAGCACCGAAGCTTCCATGAAGACTATTTATGAGCTTTTGACCAGTAAAAGCAACTATTTGGAAAATACTGTGGTAATCATGGATCCCTGTATTAATCCTGATGGTCGTGACAGATACAGCAACTGGTACAACCAATACAAGAATACCCCTTTCCAAGTAGATCCAAACAGTAAGGAACACCACGAAGGTTGGTGGAGCGGTCGCAGCAACCATTATATGTTCGATTTGAACCGCGACTGGGCCTGGTTGACTCAGGTTGAAAGTCAACAACGTTTAAAAATGTTCAACCAATGGTTGCCCCACGTTCATGTGGATTTTCATGAACAAGGCGTGAACAGCCCCTATTATTTTGCACCTGCAGCAGAACCTTATCACGAGGTAATTACCGATTTTCAACGAGATTTTCAAGCAACTATAGGCAAGAACCACGCAAAATATTTTGATGCCAATGGTTGGTTTTATTTTACCAAAGAGGTTTTTGACCTACTTTATCCAAGTTATGGCGACACCTATCCTATGTACAATGGGGCTATTGGTATGACTTACGAACAAGGCGGAAGTGGCAGGGCCGGACTCGGAATTATTACTGCGATTGGCGACACCCTTACCCTAAAGGACAGAATTGCCCATCACCATACCACTGGACTTTCCACGATAGAGGTTTCTTCACAAAATGCAGAAGAACTAAATCAAGAGTTCAGAAAGTTCTATCAAAATAAAGATTTTAAGTACAAAAGCTACGTTCTAAAAGGCGACAAAGACAAACTTGAAGCCCTTAAATCACTTTTGGACAAACACGAAATCGAGTACGGCACCCTAAATAGCGGTTCGTTTAAGGGACATAATTATAGAACGGGAAGAAGCGGAAGTATGTCCATTAACAACAATGGTATGGTCGTCTCAACAAATCAGCTCAAAGGCACCATGGTAAAAGTACTTTTCGAACCCAATGCCAAGCTTTCGGATTCGCTTACATACGATATTACCGCTTGGTCCCTACCTTATGCTTACGGTCTGGATGCTATTGCATTAACATCTACGGTATCTGGTTCCTCCACCAGCGCCAACGATGTTGTTCAAAGTGTAACGGTAGGAGCCCCTACCAATACCTATGCTTATCTTTTTGATTGGAACAGTATGAAAGATGCACGCTTTTTAGCAGCCCTGTTAAATGAAGGTATTCGAGTTCGTAAGGCAGACCACCCTTTTAATTTGGAAGGCAAATCTTTTGATAGAGGAACTTTGATCATTACCAAAGGTGATAATGAAAATAAAAAAGACTTCGTACAAAGTCTCCTATCCATTGCAAGAAAGCATCAAAAAAATATCACTCCCGTATCAACAGGTTACGTGGATTCCGGAAAAGATTTTGGATCATCATACATCCAAATGATTACCAAACCTAAGATTGCAGTATTGTCGGGCGGTCCGACATCTACGCTACGATTCGGTGAAATATGGCACTTTTTTGAGCAACAGCTGCATTACCCACTTACCGTATTGGACGATGAATACGCCGACCGAGTGGACCTTGACGAATATAATATTTTGATTTTGCCTGATGGACGGTATGGCAACCACTTTAGTGAAGACCAATTATCCAAGCTTAAAAGTTGGGTGCGCAGTGGAGGAAAGGTCATTGCCATGGGCGGTTCCATAGATGCACTTGATGGTGATAAAGGCTTTGGAATAACCAAGAAAAAATCTGAGAAAGACTCCAGCAACAATGCACCTCAACCTTACAAAGATTGGGAGAGAGAACAAATGAAAGGAGCAATTACAGGTGCTATTTTTAAAACCAAAGTGGACAATTCCAATCCATTGGCCTATGGCTATGGTTCCGAATATTTTTCGTTAAAATTAGGAAGCAGCGCTTATGAATATCTCGATGGTGGCAACGCCGTTTATTTGGAACAAGATACCAATCCGTTTTCTGGTTTTGCAGGAATAAAGGCACAAGAAAGAATCTCTAA
Source organism: Algicola sp. (assembly GCA_018222835.1). Lineage (GTDB taxonomy): Bacteria > Bacteroidota > Bacteroidia > Flavobacteriales > Flavobacteriaceae > Flagellimonas. The sequence goes on from JAAEZN010000024.1 coordinate 29,464, forward strand.
AACCTTGATCTATGGTGTAGAGAACTACGGTCGTGGACAAGTAATTTATATGGTAGATAACCCTTTGTTCCGTGGTTTTTGGGAAAATGGAAAACTATTTTTTGCCAATGCGCTCTTTATGGTAGATTAAGTCCGATTTTTAACTGGGCCCGGTTATTCGGTTAATAGCCAGAATTATATAGAAACATATCTTCAAAATTTTGTATTTTTAATACAAAAGAAGATAGCTATGTCATTTAAAATCTCGTTGTCCATATTAAACAGGAAAACTGGAGTTTTCTTTTTTTCTGTACTGTGCGTTTCTGCCCTATTGGTTCCTTTGGAAACCTATGGATTCCAAGAAGGTCAAGAAGCTGTCGATTTTAACCAATACAGCGGAGAGGTAAAAGATGAATCCAGTAACAAATCTCTAGTATTTGCAACACTTACCGTTGAGGGAACCAACATAAGTACCATAACCAATACTGAAGGAAATTTTCTTTTAAAGGTTCCTAAAGAATTCATCAACAAAAACATAGTAATCTCTTTTTTGGGATACAAAACCAAGAAAGTACCTATTGCCGATCTTTCAGTGGAAAAAAATGAAATTTTTCTTGAAATTTCGGTTACACAACTTTCGGAAATAAACATTAATGCCCCAAAAGATGCCTTGGCCTTGGTAAAGGAAACATTAAAAAATAGAGACACTAGGTATTTTGACGATCCAACTTTAATGACCGCCTTTTATAGAGAGACCATAAAAAAAAGAAGAAAAAATGTTTCTTTGGCAGAAGCGGTGGTCAATATTTACAAGACCCCCTATAGTTCCTCTAGAGAAGATGCCGTTGAACTCTATAAAGCCAGAAAAAGTACGGATTATAGCAAACTGGATACTGTAGCATTAAAGCTTCAGGGAGGGCCGTACAATACTTTGTATGTGGATATGATGAAGTATCCCCAATACATATTTTCGGAAGAAGCACTATCCGACTATACGTTTAAATTCAATCGCACTGCCAGAACAAACGACAAGTTGATTTATGTAATCAGATTTGACCAACTTAAAGACATCGCCGAGCCCCTTTACCAAGGCGAACTGTTTATTGATGTAGAAAATAAAGTACTCACAAGCGCCACATTCTCGCTAAATATAACGGACAAAGACAAGGCCGCTCAACTTTTTGTACGCAGAAAACCGGCAAAGGTAGATGTATGGCCCACAGAAGTTTCCTATAGGGTAGATTATCGAGAAAAAGGCGGTAAATGGTACTACGGCTACGGTAGCGTATTTATGGAGTTTAAAGTGGACTGGGAAGACAAATGGTTTAATTCCATATACAGTATGATGGCAGAAATGGCCATTACAGATTGGGAAAAAAACTTAACAGGAAATACACCTAGGTATCGCGAAAGAATTAAAAAATCCATTATACTCAGTGATGAAGCATCGGGCTTTTCGGACCCAAATTTTTGGGGAGAGTACAATATCATCGAACCGGAAAAGTCTATAGAATCTGCAATTCGCAAAATCCAACGACAATTAAAAAGAGCTGAAAGAAACAGTGAATAGTTGTTACATTTTTTCTAAAATTTGTTCATTTTTGTTATTAATTAGCATAACCCATTTAAAATGTCCAAACGAAGAAATTTTTTAAAGTCCGTAACAGCTATTGGAGCTGCTTCACTTTTACCCCAAACAAGTTGGGGAAGTGAACCTAAACCATCTACAGTATTACCCAAAATAAAACCTAAAAAATTGAAAATTGGGGATACCATTGGGCTTGTTGCCCCAGGTTTTGCAGTTAAATCCGAAGCGCTTTACCTTACATTGGAGGTTTTGCAAAAAATGGGCTTCAAAACTTATCATACAGACAGAATAAATGGTAACCATGGGTATTTTAGTGATACCGATGAAGAACGTGCCAAAGATGTAAACGAAATGTTTGCGAACCCCAATGTGGATGCCATACTTTGTGCACGTGGGGGTTACGGTTGTACCCGAATCCTGGACATGCTGGATTATGAACTTATCCAGAATAATCCAAAAATTTTAATCGGTTTTAGCGATATTACCGCATTGATCAACACCATTTACAACAAAACGGGGCTAGTATGCTTTCACGGCCCGGTGGGTACTACCATCGATGACGAATACAGTCTAAACTATATAAAAAAGGTCTTGATGGAACCACAGGATGTCCTGCCTATAAAAAATGCCATTCTAAAAGACCCGAAACAATATCGGAACAGTGAATACTATCGTTACACAATAACCAACGGAACCGCAGAGGGAGATCTTGTAGGTGGCAGCCTATCTTTGGTAGTTGCAATGATAGGCACTCCTTATGAGATAGACTTTACCGATAAACTCGTTTTTTTAGAGGATGTGGAAGAAGCACCCTACCGAATGGACCGTATGCTTACCCAACTCACACAAGTCGATTCGTTTTTAAAGGCAAAAGGCATTGTTTTTGGCGTTTGTAATGGCTGTGACCGAAAAAGAACCACGGACAACTTTACTCTCAGAGAGGTAATTATGGATAGAATTGCACCTTTGGGCTTACCTGCCGCTTATGGTTTAAGTTTTGGTCACGTTCCGCAAAATTTCACATTGCCCATTGGCACCAAAGCATATTTCAATGCATCAAAAAAGGAAATTCGTTTAGAGGAAATAGCGGTATCTTAATTCATTAAAAATCAATATCGAATACCCAATTTAGAGTAATTCCTTGCAAATACTGAATTAATTCAATTACAAAAAAGAGGTTAACATTCGTGAAGATTTCTATCTTTACACCTTAACTATAACCTTTAATTAAACATGAAAAAGCTTTTATTAGTTGCAATTGCTGTACTAGGATTTACTTATGCATCACAAGCCCAAGAAGTTAGGTTTGGAGCTACAGCCGGTTACCTTAACGCTAGAGGAAGTGTTAAAGCAGAAGGCATTTCCGTTTCTGGATCAGATTCAGGATTTTATTTAGGAGCCGTAGCCGACATTGAAGTTTCTGAAAATTTTAATGTTCAACCTGAGCTTCTATATGCCAACGTTAATGATGCTAGTGGTATATTCCTTCCTATTCTAGGAAAATTTGCTATTTCCGAGAAATTTAACCTTCAAGCTGGACCACAATTGGTTTTCTCTCTTGAGGATACCCCAGACGATTTCAGCAGTATCGAATTTGATCTTGCCGGTGGTATTGGATATGATATTGATGAGGACTTCTTTGTAGAAGCCAGATACACTTTTCAAATCAATAACTCCTATACTGGAAGCGAAGACATCAAGGTTAGAGGAAATTACCTGACCATTGGAGTTGGATACAAGTTTTTATAAAATTATTTCCTACTATAAAAAGGGCGGTGAAATCACCGCCCTTTTTTATTTGCCCAGTTTATTTAGAAAACTCTTTTAGTGTTTTGATAATAATGGAAACACAGTCCAACAACTGTTCTCTGTTCATAACCAAAGGCGGTGCAAACCGGATAATGTTTCCATGGGTCGGTTTGGCCAACAGCCCATTTTCCTTTAGGGCCATACAAATATCCCAAGCCGTGGAGCTCTCCTCGGTATCGTTGATCACAATAGCATTAAGCAAGCCCCTGCCCCTAACGTTGACCACCAAATCGCAAGGTGGGATAAATTTGTTCAACTCTTCCCGGAACAATTCCCCCAATTCATCAGCATTCTGTGCTAAACCCTCTTCTTTCACCACCTCTAAGGCCGCCATACTCACTGCTGCCGCAACAGGGTTGCCACCAAAAGTACTTCCATGGCTTCCCGGAGTGATTACTTCCATAATGCCATCATTGGCCAGAACCGCAGAAACAGGATAAACACCGCCCGATAGGGCCTTGCCCAAAATCAAGACATCTGGTTTAACTTCTGGTGTGCCGCTACAATTCTTATCCGAACAGGAGCAATTACCGCATGTTGCCAACAATCTGCCAGTCCTGGCAATACCTGTCTGCACTTCATCAGCAATAAAAAGAACATTGTGTTTTTCACAAAGTGCCTTGGCCCCCTTTAAATATCCTTCGGATGGCACATAAACCCCTGCCTCACCTTGAATGGGCTCCACCAAAAACCCAGCAACGTTCGGATTGCTTTCCAAAGCCTTTTCAAGCGCGGATAAATTATCGTATTCGATCTTAATAAAGCCCTCTGTGTACGGTCCGTAGTCATTACGGGCCACTTCATCATTGGAAAAAGAGATGATAGTAGTGGTCCTTCCATGAAAATTGTTCTCGCAAACTATGATACTTGCTTGGTTTTCCGGGATACCTTTCTTCTGGTATGCCCATCTTCTACAGATTTTTAAGGCAGTCTCCACAGCTTCCGCCCCAGTGTTCATAGGGAGCAACTTATCAAAACCAAAGGTTTCTGTCGCATATTTTTCGTATTTCCCCAACATATCGTTGTAAAAAGCCCTAGATGTCAAGGTCAATGTTTTTGCCTGGTCCACCATGGCCCCAACAATTTTAGGATGACAATGTCCTTGGTTTACGGCAGAATATGCAGACAGGAAATCGTAATATTTTTTTCCTTCTACATCCCACACATATACACCATCACCCTTGCTCAAGACCACAGGAAGTGGGTGATAATTGTGTGCTCCGTACTTGTTTTCCAAATCTATCGCTTGCTGCGATGTTAAATGCTCTAAAACAGCCATTTCATTAAATGATTAAAATTGATAAAATAACCATTCCTACTGTACCTTTATTCTTTCGAAGTCTCGAAAAAGCAGCGTGGGAGAGAAATCATCCCTGGGAGTTTGCGCAAAATACAAATTATTGGTCAAAATTTTGTTTTAAGACCAGGTTTCCTTTTTCTGCCTTGACCAAAAGTTTACCTGCAATTTAAGAATCAGTGTTCTGTGAAATTCCAAAAAGGGCTTACTTTTGCGACATGCGTAAAAATAGAAGGAGAAAAACGTTTGAAAACGTAGCGGTTATCGATGCCGGAGCAAAGGGGAAATCTGTGGGCAAGGCTCCAGATGGACGGGTAATTTTCCTTACCAATGCAGTTCCCGGCGATGTGGTGGACGTGATGACCACCAAAAAACGAAAAGCATATTTTGAAGGTGTTGCCACCAAATTCCATACCCTATCCGACAAAAGAACCGAGCCGATCTGTGAACACTTTGGCGTATGTGGAGGATGTAAATGGCAGCATATGGGCTACGAACACCAGCTACATTTCAAACAAAAGGAAGTAGAGAACAATCTTAAACGTATTGGTAACTTGGAACTGCCCCCAACAACTCCGATCTTGGGGTCCAAAGAGCAATATTTTTATCGAAATAAAATGGAATTCTCATTCTCCGATAGTCGTTGGTTGACCCAAGAAGAGATTAACTCCGATCACGAAATTGAGGATAGAAATGCATTGGGATTCCATATTCCCGGTATGTGGGACAAGATATTGGACATTAAAAAGTGCCACCTACAACAAGACCCCTCCAACGCCATACGTTTGGAGGTTAAGAGTTTCGCCAATACAAACAGACTCGAATTTTTTAATCCGAGAAAACAAGAAGGCCTTTTAAGGACATTGATGATCAGAACATCATCTACAGGTGAAATAATGGTTCTTGTCCAGTTTTTTCAGGATGATAAAGCCAACATAGAATTATTGCTCGATCACTTAAAGGAAAAATTCCCGGAGATTACTTCGCTTCAATACGTAATCAATTCCAAAGGAAACGACACCATTTATGATCAGGACGTAATCTGTTATTCAGGTAGGGACCACATTTTTGAAGAAATGGAAGGTCTTCACTTTAAGATCAATGCAAAATCCTTTTATCAGACCAACTCGGAGCAGGCATACGAGTTGTACAAAGTTACCAGGGAATTTGCAGGACTGTCCGGCACCGAATTGGTGTACGACCTTTATACCGGCACCGGAACCATTGCGCAATTTATTTCTAAAAATGCCAAGAAGGTGGTTGGAGTGGAATCCGTACCAGAAGCTATCCAAGATGCCAAGGCAAATGCATTGCACAACAATATTTCCAATGTAGAATTTATTGTTGGAGATATGAAGAATGTATTTAACGACGACTTTATAGCTGAGTACGGACAGCCAGATGTTATTATTACCGACCCTCCAAGAGACGGTATGCACAAACAAGTGGTGGAGCAGCTATTGAACGTGGCACCATCAAAAATTGTGTATGTAAGCTGTAATAGCGCAACTCAAGCACGTGATTTAGCCCTAATGAAAGAAATGTACACCGTAACAAAGGTCCAACCTGTAGATATGTTTCCGCAGACGCACCACGTTGAAAATGTTGTACTTTTGGAAAAGCGGGTATAGCACGAGAATTAAAATCCATTGGAAACCGGAATGAAGAAAATAATCCTTATCCTACTAATTACATCATTGCTTTACTTTGTTTCTTCCTGCGAAAAGGACGATATCTGCATAGATGGCGATACACCATCACTGATCATCGGTTTTTTTGATACTGAAGATACCACCCTAGCAAAGCAAGTCACTTCCATCCGAATAAAGAATATCGATATAGACAGTATATTGGATAACGACAGTTTTAACGACAGATCAAATTCACCCGACTCTTTATCCGTACCCTTAAGAAGCACTGCTGTAACCACGATGTACCAAATTATTTCCAACTCCGATGATGATGTGGAAACCGAGTTGGAAACAGGAAATATAGATACCTTGACAATTACCTATGAACTTAGCGAAGCTTTTGTTTCCAGAGCTTGTGGTTTTGTGGTGAACTATAACAATATTACGGTTACCTTGACCGAGGACAGTGATAACTGGATTCAAGATATCAACGTTGTGCAACCGAACGTAGAAAATACAGATAACATCCATGTCAAAATATTGCATTAGTATTTTTATTGGTCTATTACCGTTTTTAACAACGGCCCAAAGCGAAACTTTAGACCTCTCACCAAAGGACACCGTTGAATACAAGGACCCGTATGGCCTGCGCGTTGGTGTGGACCTTAGTAAACTGGTATTATCCTTTGTAGATGAGGATTACACCGGATTGGAACTGGTCGGGGACTTTAGACTTACCCGTAAATTATATCTCGCTGCGGAAATAGGAAACGAAACCAAAAAACAGGTTGAAAATCTGAACAAGACACTATTGTACGATTACGAGACATCTGGAAGCTATATTAAAGCCGGGGTTGACATAAATACCTATCAAAACTGGTACGGTATGAACAACGCCATAACTATTGGCGGTCGTTTTGCCGTTGCAAGTTTTAGTCAAACCTTGAACGATTATAATCTTTACGAAACCAATCAATTTTTTAATCCAGAATTTCTTCCCGGAGAGAATCCCAATCGCGAATTTAATGGACTTTCTGCATCGTGGTTAGAATTTGTGGCCGGTGCCAAAGTTGAATTGTTTGCCAATATTTTTGTGGGAATGAGTGCTCGTTTGGGATTTTTGATCACCAATACCGAAAATGGGGAATTTCCCAACCTTTGGATTCCCGGGTTTAACAAGGTTACCGACGGGAGTAATTTTGGAGTGAGCTACAATTAGTCCATTTCCTACTTTATTCCGCTATACAAAAAGGCCAAGCAAAAAAAGGAACAAAAATCACAATAAGATGAAACCCATACCTATTGATTATATTGAGTTTAAAGCATTGGATCTGGAAAAAATCAAGACTTTTTACACAAAGACCTTGGGTTGGAACTTTACCGATTATGGACCAAGCTACACCTCTTTTGCAGAAAGTGGTGTTTTAGGAGGTTTTGAACTAACAGATCAACCTATCGTCAACGGAGCTTTAATTGTTCTTTACCATGAGGATTTAGTATCCATTATGGAAAAAATAACAGTTGCTGGAGGAATCATCACCAAAGAAATTTTTGAATTTCCGGGCGGAAAACGGTTTCATTTTTCGGATCCATCGGGCAACGAACTTGCCATATGGTCGGACAAATAATTTTTCTTGGACCTTAAAGCAAACTTTCAACTAAACGAGTTTGTTCTTTCTTTCAAAAAGTCATTAGCGGATAAGTGTTTCCTTCAATCGTCGTTTTAGTCGGTGTTTTGCTTTTTGGCCTTTTTGCTTCCCTCATAGAGTTCATACTTCACCAATCTGGCTTCCAACTTACCATTAAAGGTCTTAATTCTTCTAGAAGGCTTTAGGCCTACATGCTTAAGCGCCTCTAAATTTGATGTAATCAACCATGCTTCGGTTCCAGAATAGACTTGTTTAAGGGTATCCCCTATTTTTCCGTAGAAAATCTCCATTTCAATAGGCAATCGTTCACCATAAGGGGGATTAAAAACCATGTGCAGTTTTCCTTCTACAGGTTTATCCTCCCTAAAAAAGTCTTTACGGTTCACATTGATATATTCTGTTAAATTGGCATGATCTACGTTCTCTTGGGTTTTTCGAACAGCTGAAGGTGCTTTGTCGTACCCTATTATTTTATGATGGAACTCCCTCACCTTTTTTAAACTGGCATCAACAATTTTGTCGTGCAGCTCGGCATCATAATCTTTCCAGTTCATAAATGCAAAGGACTTTCTATTGATGTTTGCTGGAATGTTACAAGCGATCATTGCCGCCTCGATCAAAAAGGTACCACTCCCGCACATGGGGTCAAAAAAATCTGTTTGACCATCCCATCCACTTTGCAACAGCAAGCCCGCAGCCAAAACCTCGTTGATGGGTGCAATATTGGTTGAAATTCGATACCCTCGCTGATGTAAGGAACTGCCCGAGCTATCTAAGGAAACGGTACATATATTTTTGTAAATATGGATATTTATGCGAATGTCGGGATCTTGGGTCTTTACATTTGGACGGTCTTGTACCATGTCCCTAAACCTGTCAACAATGGCATCCTTGGCCTTTAGGGAAACAAACATGGAATTATCAAAAACAGGTGTATTCGCAATACTGTCAATAGCAAATGTCTTCTCTATATCAAAAATACCTGGCCAATCCAGCTCGTAAATGTTTCTATAAAGATCTTTTTCGTTAAAAACACGAAAAGTTTTTATGGGCTTGAACACCTTAAGTGCCGTTCTAAGGCACAGATTGGCCTTGTACATAAATCCTGTATCCCCTTCAAAAGTAACATTTCGCACTCCCTCTTCCACATGCCCTGCACCTAAATTACGAAGCTCTTTCGCCAAAATTGGCTCAAATCCGTAGAGGGTCTTGGCCATCATTTTAAAATTTCCCGCCATACTATCTTAAAAACTTTACGCAAAAATAGGCTATTTTTGCTCCCTCAATTATCCCTATGGATTTTCCTGCCATTATCATATATATAGTTCCCATTTTAGCGGTATGGGCCGGTTTTGGGTTTGCTTGGTTCACAAAACCCAAAAACAACGACAATGTTAAGCTCCTGTTGGCATTTAGTGGTGCTTTTCTTTTGGCTCTGACGTTTTTTGAGCTACTGCCAGAGGTTTATAATGGCCATAACCCTAAAACAATAGCCCTTTATATTTTGGGAGGTATCCTTATGCAGGTTTTTCTGGAATTCTTTTCGAAAGGAGCCGAACATGGTCATATGCATGTTCACTTAAAAGAGAACAAGTTCCCTGTTTTGCTGTTCGTTAGCCTTTCCATACATGCGTTGGTAGAAGGAGTTCCTATTCATGGAAACGACTCCATTCTATATGGAATAATAATTCACAAGATTCCAATTGCCATAATACTCAGTATTTTTCTGCTCAACTCAAACCTAAAACTGTCCACCACATTATTGTTTATAGGAGCCTTTTCTTTGATGACACCTTTAGGAAGCTACCTCTCTACCATCCCATGGGTTAAGGGATATGGATATCTATTCAACTCCTTGGCTATAGGTGTCTTCTTCCATATTTCTACGATTATTTTATTTGAAAGCGCACAAGGACATGCTTTTAACCTAAGAAAACTTGTGGTGATTATTTTAGGGATTGGGATTGCATTTTTTATTTAATAAAGTAAACTTTTCACATAAGATATTCATCTAATTACGCTAGATTATATCTTTGATCAATACCCAATGACTTATTGCTCCACCAAGGACAAAAAAATGCCATATCAAATGATTGTATGGTATTTTCTTTACGGCATAGAATAGTATTCCAATGGTATAAAAAGCACCACCCAAAGAAAGATAGATTAGCCCTGTAGTAGACATATGCTCCAACAAGTAAGGCAAGTCTATTACGATAAGCCAGCCCATTACACCATATAGCACCAAGGAAAAAGCCTCAAACCGACCTGTAAAGAATATCTTGAGCACTGTTCCAAACAGTGCAATGCCCCACACCAGATAGAACAATAACCATCCTTTAGATGGTAACAGTACCAATAAGCATACAGGAGTACATGTTCCCGCTATTAAATAGTATATACTGATATGGTCTAAAACCCTAAGCCTTTTCTTGAGCCTTGGATTTTCAACAGCGTGGTACCATGT
>JAAEZN010000025.1:0-36532 GCA_018222835.1 Algicola sp.
AATAGGCATTGACTACTTTATATTGGATATCTATAAAATCCTGTTTGTAGTAATACGGTAGATTATATCGATATGGAATCCTCCTGTCCAATAATGAATAATCGGGATTGGATTCCAAATACGAGATGTACCAGGTCAGTATATCCACTCCTTTTTTGGGCGGCAAACCTAGTTCCTTCGTATCTCGGTCAACTGTGAAACGGGATTCCAAGGGGTAACCCTCATATATAAGTGGGTGTATAGCTTGGTGATAATAACTGTCACTCAAGATGGCCTGTCTTGAAATCATAGGCTTATTATCCGAATATTCTGTTCCTAATATTTCATCCCTCCCAAAACGCTCCGATGGTACAATAACATCTACCTGTAGTGCGTGAACATTGGAGTGAATGGGATCTAATAAATATTGATCTACTAGCTTGGCCGCTACTTTATCCTTAAAAGTGTTATATTGACTTGTAGTGAACTCGAAAACCAAAATTTCAGTTTCTGCAGTTTGTTTTGCTGCAGTTCCTATTTCTCTGTTACGTACTTTGATCGAGGTACCTTCCTGACCACTATTTTCTGAAACATAGTTTTCGTTAACGGTTCCTGAGCTTGCTTGTTCCGGAGATGAGCTCAATAGTTTAAATGTGTAGGTTGTTTGATTCTGCAATTCAGGAAAATCAAAGCGTACCATTTTATCCGAAGCATTGTAAGCTACTTGATTTTTGCTTACAGATTGTGATTCCGTTACAAACTGTGTGGATTGCACCCAATCCGTCTGCGGCGCAAATAAATAAGGTTGTCCCCTTTTTAGTTTTACATAGCCCTCACTACTCTCATTTTGATAAAAGTATTGCTGATCCACCACAGGATATGTGTAAACCACATTGGTAAGAGGAATGTAATCAGGTGCTTCTCCGGTAGTAAAGCTTCGCTCTTCTATTTCTTTCGCTGGCTTTCCATCTTGGGTCAGCGTAATCCATCGGTTTCCTCTCCATTCTTGAAAACTTACAGAAACCTTTACATCGATCGCGGTATTTGGAGGCAAAATATCATGAGAGACAAAATTTGCCAAGTCATGGTTTTCATTCCATTCCAGCTCTCCATTGATTGCCGTTCCCTCACTTGTCACTTGATATTCATCCAAGAGAATGCGATAGGTTTTCACACCTTCATCATCCTCCAACTCAAATGGGTGGTCTATTCGCATATTAAATGCAGCCTGTGGGACAGCAAACACATCAATATTATCAGAACCATCCCTTGGAGTAACATCAGCAATCACTTTTAAACCACCTAAAGGTGAACCCCCGATAATCTCGCATTCTTCCCCAAGTTCTATTTTAAAACGGAACCTTCCTTTGACCAATCCACCCAAAAGATTAAAATGCCCGCCCAAGTATCCTTTAAACCATGCTGGATTAGGTAGCTTTGCTTGAAGAAGAACAGCCGCACCCGCTTTTATTATGGGTATTTTTTTCTTAACGAAGAGTAATTTTATATTGATGCCCAACTCGCCTTGGAGGTAAGCATAAGCCTGCCCATTGGCATACCAACCATCAATCCCTATTTGTCCTTTACCTTTACATGCGGCCTCACCATAATCCTTGATCATAATATCAAAGCCAAATCCTGCTTGGAATCTTGCATAGAATATCAAAAAGGTCATATCCCCTGTATCCAAGCTAAAGTCAGCTCCAAAGGCAAATCCCATTCCGCTCTCCAAAGCATTTAAGTCCCGCATATAATCGAGGCTTTCTAAATCTACACCCAAAATTTCAGCAACAATAGGGGGAGGCGGTGGACTACCTGGCAAATCCTCACCGATCATTAAATATGATGTGCTTTTTAGGCTAAAGTTCCCTATCCCAAGTTTCAATCCAATACGATCTTGTGGGGTTCCGATATGCAGATACCATTCTTCGGGCTCAATATGAAAAACGGCCCATCCGGCTCTTCCTTTGGGTCCGACCCCTTGAAAAAAGCCCCCGGGCGTATTTACGTAAATTTCCAGTTCGGCATGGAATGTCCTGTGTTGAAAATCCATCTCCATGGCAAAATGAGCATCTATTCCCACATCAAAAGTCAACCCATCTTGGGGAAAACTCACTTTGCTATAATCTACAAGGTTGGTTTCTTTGAGACGTTGCATGGTGGGATTGTTCTCACCAAAGGAGTTAATTTGTTCCTCCATGCTTTGCAACTTTTGTTTAAACTTATCACCGAATTCAAAGTCCAGTGCCTTAACAATATGGCCTTCACCAAAAAACATGACTCGGTTAAGACCATAATGATTATTAAAATCCATTTCGAAGCCTACCTTGCCATTGAACGCTTTTTCATTGGCCAAGGCAAACCCAACAAGTGCACGAAAACCAAGAGCATTGTTCTTATTTGGAACATACGATTGGCCGGAAGGAACCATAGCCGAATAAGAGCCTGGCTTTTTGCTCATTCTATAATATGCCCCGCCTCCAAAACCATTTACTTTGGCCGGGCCAATATAAGCTGGGACCTGTAATTGCGATAAATCGGCATAAGCATCAACAAACCAATATCTAAAATCTGTTTTGCCAAACCATGCCGAAGCATCCACAGCTATTCCATTGAATGTAGCCCCTAACTCTCCATAAAAACCATCTCCATAAACAGGGTCATCGTTTTTAATATCGACCATCCCATCGATTTGAATGGTTCCCAAGTCTGCTTTTACATAAATTTGATCGATCTCCAATTTTTGGAATCACCAACGATGTAATCCTTCATTTTCATTGAATCCGCCGACGATGGAAAGCGTTGTGTTTCCCGCAAATCCTTTCTCCATCATATTTACATCAAGATTAAAGGAAAGTGCGGCAGCTGTTTGGGTAGAATTAAACTCAATGTTGGAAATGGTTACCGGAAAGTTGGCAAACTTCACCTCCCCGTTATACCCCATGTAATCAACTTGAAAATACGGTGAAGTTGTTTGCAATTGAAGATTTTGAAATGTAATCCCTTTAAAGTCCACGGTTCCTTTATCGGGGTCTGAAGTACTGTTACTTCCTTTTATAGCCAAATTACCATGTAGTACCGCCTTTGGTCTAAATTTCTTTTCAGAAACCCTAAGCTCCACATAAGAATTGGGTGCAATGTTAGCTTTAGCTTTAAATACATCAAAAGGAATTGCATTGTTGGTAGTTGCGGTTAGAAGATACTCGTTATTTATAGGGTCAATAATAGCTTCGTAACTCAAGGTTTTTTGACCTAGCGTTGCAATGTCATTTTTTTCCTCTGGAGTAACCTCTTTGGTAACAGGTAATACTATTTTACCTTCAAACCCGGCTCCGACTATATTGTTCGTCAACAAATCTGCCTGAATATGATCAACGGAGAATTGCCATTTAGATGCCTCACCTTCATCTATCGATAAAATATTGTCCGCAGAAAAATTTCCAGAGACCCCTACCCCATCAATAAGCAAATTTGCAGCCTGAAATGTTATACGCTCGTCACTATTTCTTTTTTTAAACTGTTCGGGAAGTACAATTTGAAGATTCCTTACATATACCCCTCGCCATAGCTGTTCGTGACCAGGGATTAGATACTGCTGATATCCTTCGGGAAATTGGACATTTGAAGAGTTTCTAACATCACTAAAGTCGAAAACGGCATTGTTTATTTCAAAAATAAGTCCTGCTTTCCCTCCTTTACCTGATTCCTCTGACTTGGCCAATTGAAACGGTGGTAATTCTATCTCCACCAAAATATCGTTCCAATCACCAACAACAGTCTGAAAATGGCCTTTCACCTTCACATTTTCATCAGGAATGACCTCGTAATCAGAATCAACAGGTTCTAACATATTACGTGGAAAAAGTACATCTGCGGAAATTCCCATTTCTTTGAATCCCTCACAATCAATGGAAACATAGGTCAAATCTTGAGTGTTTCCTGTCTGCATATCGAAACCGCCCTTTAGCCCCACCAAACCATTACCTCCATTTATAGGAATTGCTATATCTCCCAATAACACTAAATCGGCATCTCCATATATTCCACCTTGATGTGAAATTTTAATATTATCAGCTCCGAAAAAAAGCTCGATGGGCACATCATCCAAATCCGATTGTGGTAATATAATATGAACAAATGCGGTTACTTCGGTATAAGTAGGCAATATTTTGGCCTTACTGATAGCAAGTGTATATATAATGTTCCCTATTTTCTTTTTTACACCTATTGGCAAAGTGACCAAATCATTAGAAGAAATAAGTCCTACGTAATTTTGATTACGCTCCAATTCTTCAATAACTGATCTAGCGGTACTGACTTGCTGATCAGTGATCGAATTTTTTAAAAAATTTTTATCTATAAAATCTTTATCAAACTCATTGGTTTTATCGGTATGGGAAGAAAAATAGCTCTGTGAATACACCAACAACTCATCGAAAGCTCTTGTTCTGGTTCCATTGGGTTGTATCGAGTCTATTTCTCCAAGATTGTTTGCACTTGTATATTGAAACAATTGTAGGACCAAAAAGCAGGTCAGTAATACCCTTTTGCACATAGAAAAATCATCTAATTTCTTGGGGGAAGAGAAAATGTTTTAAACAGTTAATCGGGAAAATAGGTGAAAAGAAATGTAAATAGAGTCCAAATTGACGAATGACCCTTTTCAATTGACGGATGGAGGAATTCTCTTATAAAATGACAGGAAATAATAACCCTAAACCATAAGTTTTGGAATTTTCCGAACTCAAAAGGGAGAAGACCGCTTTCTTCTTGATTCCCCTCGGTACGGCTTTCAACCCCAATATGTTTAAAAACAAAAATCCCGGAACAATTAATGTCCGGGACTTTTTAAAACTTAAGGGTGGAAGACCGGGTTCGAACCGGCGACCTCTGGAACCACAATCCAGCGCTCTAACCAACTGAGCTACAACCACCATTTAAAGCGGATGCAAAAATACTTTTTTGTAATGATTCAACCAAAATATTTTTCAAATTCCATCAATTAAAATTGCTCCCACCCACTTTTGATTTAAAATCGCCTACGCAACTGGCATATTATCAAATCTGTACAATTTAACGACAAAGTGCACGTTTTTAAGACCAAACACACATTTTTAGGAGTTTCACAACAAATAATTCCAAATAAAATAGTGTAAAAGTAGATTTACGGTATATAATTTTCAAACGATTGTTGTCAGAAAAAAACTTCATACCTAATAGCTTTAAAATACTACCATTCTGTGTAGTGTTAATGGGCTTTTGTTTTTTTTCGGTTCCGCTAGCTGGTCAAATAAGTAAAAAGGACAGTCTGGAGTTTAGATTACAACGTTTGGAATCTACCAATCGATTTAACCCCAAAGATAGTACTCACATTAATCTGCTGTTAAACTTGACAAGAGTTTACAGATATCACGACAACGAACGCTTATTTGATATTGCCCAAAAAGTTCTGGAATACAGCAATGATATTAACTACAACTATGGCACCATAAAGGGATTAGAGGCCATAGGCAGTTATTATTATGATAAAGGCGACAGAAAAAAGTCCATGCCATTGTTCAAAGAGGCTCTTCAAATATCAAAGGACATAAATGATGTAGAAAGTGAGGTATCCATATTGAACACCTTGGCCCAAAACTATAGTTTTGAAGGTAACTACGCCGAAGCCCTAAATCTAAATCTTAAAGGAATCGATTTGGCAAAGCAGATGGACAACCAAAAAATGCTCTCCATACTCAATGAGAACATTGCCGGGCTCTACGCCGACCAAAAAGATTTTAAAAATGCCCTGATGTTCTACGATACGGTCCAAAAAATAAACCGTAGAGTGGGCAACGAAGTAATCGATGCCGAAACCCAAAGCAATATGGCATCATTATATAAGGATGCCAAAGATTATAAAAATGCGATCTTTAATATCAACCGCAGTATAAACACTTTCGAAAAAAACAAAATATACGATTGGCTTGCCTATGCCTACGAAGTTAAAGGAGATATTTACCTTGATCAAGGAAAATACCAATGGGCTTTATATTGGTATGACCAAAGTAATATGCTCTTTAAGGATGAAATTGAGGACAATAGGATAAAGATCCAGTTGATGAACGGCATGGCCAAAGTGTACTTCGGTCTGGAAAAAGATAGCTTATCCTTGGTTCATGCCAAAAAAGGCCTGGAAATATCAAAAAAAATAAAATCACTTCAAGGGCAGATAGATTGCTCTGAAACTTTGTACAAGATTTACAAGAAAAAAGGTGATAGCCAAGAGGCTTTGGCCTATCTTGAAACTTTTAAAACCTTATCGGATTCTTTGTTCAAGGACAAGAACAAACAAAGTTTGTCACTCCTTGAAACAAAATTGGAATACGAGCAAGAGAAGAAAGAATTGATCGAGGCCAACCAAGTCGCATTGGCCAAACAGCGTAACTATATTTATTTCTCTGTGATTATTCTGCTGATTCTAAGCATTATCACCTTTGTAATTCGCAGAAGTGAGAACATCCAGAAAAAATTGAACAAAGAACTCAAGGAAAAATCATTGGCTGTAACCCAGCGTGAAGCACAACTTCACGAGATCAACAAGACAAATACCAAACTCTTCTCTATAATCGGTCACGACCTACGAGGACCGATCGGGGGATTGCAAGGTATCCTTAAAATGTTCACCGATGGGGATATATCTACCAAGGAACTGGTATCCTTTATTCCAAAATTAAAAGCTGATGTGGACAATATTTCCTTTACTCTGAACAATTTATTGTCTTGGGGCATGAACCAGTTGAACGGTGTGGTCACCAAACCAAAACGGGTATTGTTGTCAACCTTAGTGGTAAACAACATCCAATTATTATCTGAAATTGCGAACAATAAATCCGTTAAAATAATCAATCAATTACCCGATAATCCACGAATTTGGGCGGATAATAATCAAATAGACATTGTTATCCGAAACCTTTTGAGCAATGCCATAAAGTTTACACCCGAAAATGGTCTTATTACCGTGGATGCCGAAGAAAAGGAGGGTATGTGGCAGATATCTGTTCGAGATACAGGTATTGGTATGACCAAAGAGATGCAGGAATCTATTTTTAAGGATTCATCCAACATCACAACTTACGGAACCAACAATGAAAAAGGTACAGGTCTAGGCCTTTCCCTGTGTAAAGAAATGGTGCACAAAAACAACGGAGATATTTGGGTAGAAAGTACTCCACGCAAGGGAACCACCTTCTACTTTACCGTACCGAAGGCTTTAAAAAAGTACCAAAATGCGTCTTGATCAAATTAAGTCCTCAAGGCTGTCCACCCCAACAAAACGTTCTACAGTATAGCCCTCTGCATACTCCACACCAATTATCCTACCTAAATCCCTAGCTCGATAATTTACACTATCGGTAAAGTTTTTACTACTGATGGGTGTTTCCGGTTCGTCGCTATTGGGATCATAAAACTGTGAACTGTACGCCATAATGGCCTCTGTTTTCTTTTCGATAAAACCACTTACATCAATAACAAAATCGGGTTCTAAATTTTTCCATTGAATGTAATGGTACACTAATTTGGGTCTCCACGCTTCCTGCCATACATCCTCCCCTTCCATTTTTGTGTCGATCTTCATCAAACCGCTCAAAAAACAGGAATCGCTTACCAATTTACTACCTCGAGCATGATCTATATGACGGTCGTCTATCGCGTTACAGAGTACAATTTCTGGTCGGTATTTTCGAATAATTTTGATGAGTTCCAGTTGATGCTCCTTGTCGTTAACAAAAAAGCCATCGGCAAACTCCATATTTTCCCGAACGGAAACACCCAAAATTTTTGCTGCTTTCGCCGCTTCTCGGTCCCTTATTTCTGCGGAGCCTCGAGTTCCCAATTCCCCTCTGGTCAAATCAACGATTCCTACCTTTTTTCCTTTGGAAACTTCCTTTGCAATGGTGGCTCCCGCCCCTAGTTCGGCATCGTCAGGATGCGCACCAAATACTAAAATGTCTAATTTCATATTTTTTAAGCCGTAACGGTCATGGATTTTACTTTGGCAATTGCCTGTTCTATATCCGTAATTAAATCTTCTATTTCTTCAATACCCAACGAAAAACGTATCAATGAATCCTTTATTCCCTGCTTGGCCCTATCCTCAGGACTCATCAATGCATGGGAAGTCTGTGTTGGTGAGAGCATAGTGCTTTCGATCCCGGCCAAGCTCATGGATGGTTTTATTAATTTGAGTTCCTTAAAAAATAAAGAGGCATCAATCTCTGGATCCAATTCAAAAGACAACATACCCCCAAAGCCTTTCATTTGGGATTTGGCCAATTCATGTCCCGGATGATTTTTTAATCCAGGATAGTACACATTGTCCACGTTGTTGTTCTTACTCAAATAGTCGGCCATTTTCATCGCATTTTCGTTCTGAGCCCTCACGCGTATGACCATGGTTTTTAAACTTCGCTCCAAAAGCCAAACAGTATAATCGCTTAAGCTGCCCCCAAAACAAATCCCTGTTTGGAACACTTTGTCCATATTCTCTTGTGATGCAGCTACTACTCCTGCACAAATATCCGAGTGTCCGCCCATATATTTTGTAGCGCTGTGCACCACCACATCGACCCCAAGATCGGTCGGGGTTTGGTTTACCGGACTTGCAAACGTATTGTCGATCATGGAAAGGATTCCTTTCTTTTTTGCCAAATCCGCTACTCCTTTTATATCGGTAATGGTCAATAACGGATTGGATGGTGTCTCCAAATACAACACTTTAGTGTTGGGTTTTATTTCCTTTTCAAAATCATCCACTTCCCACCCGGTCGTAAAAGAATACTCTATCCCGAATCGTTTAAACTGACTCACCGCAAAATGATACGTGCCACCATAGATCGTCTGCTGTAGCACAACATGATCACCGGCCTGAAGGAAAGTCATCAATGCCGTACTAATGGCCGCCATACCACTCCCAAAGATCAAAGCAGCTTCGGTATGCTCCAATGTGGCCAACTTTTTGCACAGTGCCTCTTGGTTCGGGGTATTAAAATATCTTGGGTAACGTTTTACCTCTACATCATCAAACTGATACGAGGTACTCATATATAATGGCGAAACAGCTCCCTTGAACTCTTTATCCTCTAATTCCCCAACGTGGGTACAAATGGTGTTCAAACCTTTTTTATCGCTATTCATATTGGGTTTTCTTTACGATAAAGATACGAAACCCATCATACTTGTACTTTCTTCCAGTTTCCTTTTTTGAACCAAACCATGGCCAAAACCGCCAATAAAACCTCCGCAGCAGTAATGGCAACAAAAACACCGGTTTCTCCCCAATTCAAAACCAATGCCGAGATATAGGCCAATGGTAACTGGAAGAACCAAAAAGACAATAAATTGATTTTTGTAGGTGTTCTGGTATCCCCTGCTCCATTAAATGCCTGGGTCAATACCATTCCGTACGCATAAAAAATATAACCGACTGCGATAATCTGAAGACACAATGCGCCACTCCTTACTACCTCTGGCGTTGTATTGAACCAAGAGATGATGGTTTTTGCAAAAATAAGGTACCCTAATGATACCAGACCCATAAACCAAGCATTATACTTGCCTGTTTTCCAAACGGAGCGTTCTGCCCTATCGGGTTGTTTGGCTCCCAAGTTTTGCCCTACTAATGTTGCTGCGGCATTACTCATACCCCAAGAAGGCATTAGGGAAAACATCATAACCCTAATGGCAATAGTGTAACCTGCCAATACCTCACTTCCGAATTCGGACATGATCCGCATTAAAAAAATCCAGCTGGAGGTACCGATCAAGAATTGGGCAATCCCTCCTAAAGAAACCTTTACCAGATTTACCATAACCTTGATATTGAGCACCAAATCCTTGGCAACCAATTTGATTTTGCCCCATCCAAAAAACAGAATTCCCAATTGAAAAATAACAGCGGTTCCTCGACCAATATTAGTAGCTACTGCTGCTCCCTTTACTCCCATTTCCGGAATAGGTCCAAATCCAAATATGAACATGGGGTCTAAAATAATATTAAGCCCATTGGAGAGTACCAGGGTCCACATGGCAATGGATGCATTCCCTGCACCACGAAATATGGCGTTGATCAAGAACAGAAGAACCACAGTGATATTTCCACCTATCATATATTGGGTATATCCGTAGCCTTCTTCTATTAAATCGGGTTCGCCACCCATTAAGCCCAAAATTTCCTTGGCATAAATTATTCCAAAAATGCCGATAACCACAGAAATTACTACCCCCAAACCAATGGCTTGTACAGCAGCAACTCTGGCTCCGTCCACGTCTTTTTCGCCTATTCTACGGGCCACCACTGCGGTAGCCGCCATGCTTAGACCAATGGCCAAGGCATACACCAAGGTTATCACCGATTCGGTGAGTCCAATAGTTGCCACGGCATTTACGCTTACTTGAGAAACGTAGGCAATATCCACCAAAGCAAAAATGGATTCCATGAGCATTTCCAAGATCATAGGAATGGAAAGCATAAAAATCGCCTTGCGGATACTTCCTGAGGTAAACTCCGTTTCCTTTCCAGAAATGGCTATCCAGAAGTATTGAATAAATTTTTTAAATGAATTGGTATGTTGATGCGTCATTGTAAAAGAATTATGTGTAAATAAAGAAGTGAAATGTCAAATAACCGAGGTTTGTTCGGTTACATAAATCGGGTTTCCCCAACGGTGACATCTATCGAGTACATAATTCTTATAGCTTCATAATGGTGTAAAGATGCGAAAAAAACCAATACATTAGTATTAGTTTAATATTTATCAGTAAATCAGTTGTATTACTTTAGTAACCTAACCAATTCAAAAAATCTGAAAACCATGCGAATTAAAAGTTTGATTGCCATTGGAATAGTATCTTCCTTGGTATTTATATCATCCTGTAAAAAAAGCTCTGAAACTGTAGAAACTAAAGAAGAAAAAGGGTATCAAGGACAAGGAAAAAGTCCAGTTGTGCCTACTGTGGACAAACCAATCCAAAAACAATGGAGAGGTATTTGGGCTTTTAACGATAGTACCACTTTTTTCTCCAATATGTTTGATGGGGCTCGACTCAATGGTGTTGCTTATGATGGGAACGACCATTATACCATTTGGGTAACTGCGGAGAACACTCCTATTAATGTGAGTCCTTGGTACGCCTTTCAGGTTTGGTCCAAAGAGCCAAAAGAGATTACCGTACAACTTAATTATCAAGATTCCAGAAGTAGATATTATCCCAAAATAAGTACTGATGGTAAAAACTTTAAGCCTTTGGACAGCACCCGTTTTAAAGCAATTAATCCGGGTGAAGGCGAGTTTGGTATTAAAGCCGCTCCCGAATCTGCCGAACTTACCATTAATGTCAACGAAAAACCTACTTGGGTGACCGCTCAGGAGCTATATACATCTTCCGTAGTGAAGGAATGGGTAGATTCTTTGAGCCAAAAGACGTTCATTGGCAATTACCCTATTGGGCTTTCCAAGGAGAAAAGAACCATGCATTTGATGGAAATCAACGAGAATGCTACCACTAAAAAAGCATTAATGATCATATCCCGACAACATCCGCCAGAGGTTACCGGTTTCTTGGCCATGAAATCCTTTATCGAAACTATTTCTGGTGATTCGGAACTGGCTAAAAATTTTAGAAAGGAACATACCGTTTTTGTTGTGCCATTAATGAATCCTGATGGAGCCGATAATGGACACTGGCGTCACAACATGGGAGGAATCGACCTAAACAGGGACTGGCAAAATTTTAATCAACCGGAAACTCGCAATGTTCGTGATTTTCTTGTAGAAAAGGACAAAGACTATGATTTTGTTTTTGGGGCAGATTTTCATTCCACTTGGGACGATATTTATTATCCCATTGATACCACGGTTACCGGAGAAAATGGAAAGATAATATTTGATTGGATCGAGAACATCAGCTCCAGATTACCTCAAAAAAAGACCAATGTCAGCGCCTCCGATCAGCTTGACCCTACCATGGTGTCCAGTAAATACTTTTACGTTCATCACAATATGCCCGCCATAGTTTTTGAACTGGGGGATAATACCTCAAGACCTTTCCTAAAGGAAAAGGGCAAAGTGGCCGCAGAAGAAATTATGAAACTATTAATGGAACAATAGCCTACTTTTTAGCATAATGTACTTTGTACCGCCAAAAACTAATTCCGCCCAAAATAAAGACCCCGAGCACCGTGTACCATACAAAGCTTGGGGTTATTACTTGGTCCCCACTAGCATAGCTATGCAATCCTACCAAGTAGAAGTTTACCCCAAAATAGGTCATCATAATACTGGCGAAGGCTACAATACTTGCAAAATTGTAAATCCATTTGCCTCGCAGGCCTGGAACCAGTCGCATGTGCAAAACAAAGGCATACACCATAATCGAAATCAGGGCCCAAGTTTCTTTTGGGTCCCAACCCCAATAACGTCCCCAACTTTCATTGGCCCACTGGCCACCCAAGAAGTTACCAATGGTCAACATTACCAAACCGGCGGTAAGCGCCAATTCGTTGATCACAGTAAGTTCTTTTATATTAAGGTCCATGCGTTTTTTGTTCTTTTCCGTGGTAAGCACCATCAATAAGAGCACAACTACGCCCAAGATCATACCCACAGTCAAAGGCCCATAACTGCCCACGATTACGGATACATGGATCATTAACCAATAACTGTCCAGAACAGGTACCAAATTACCAATGGCCGGATCTACCCAGCTTTGGTGCGCAACCCACATTAACATTGAAGTCACAAAAGCACTTGATGCAATGGTAAGTTCACTTTTTCGGCTAAAAGCCAATCCAATCCCCATGGTTGCCCACCCTACATATATTATACTTTCATACGCATTGCTCCATGGAGCATATCCGGAAATATACCAACGCAATATCAACCCAACGGTATGCCAAATAAAGAATATAATAATGGTGCCCTTTAACAAGTAGGCAAAGGCATCCAAAAATTTACGTTCCTTGAAAATTTTTGCAATTAACACAAAGAACAACAACACACCTACCATGGCGTAGTATTTGTACAAACGATTGAACAAATCCAGTTTGTTGTAGATTATCTCTGTTTTTATTTTGTTGTCCGACGGCAATATTTCTGCACCATGGTTCACTTGATTTTGCTTAAAGGCATCCAATAATCTATCGGGTTGTGAATAATCCCCGGTTGTTATGGATTGTTGCAAAGAGTTTAAATAATACGGCACTGCATTATTTACAAAATTGGCATACAGCGAATCTTGCATTTGATATTGTCCGGAGCGATATTCCACAGCAGAGATCCATTTGTTGTTCTCATCGTTCAACAATGGAAAAATCTTCACAATTTGTCCACTCAATGCAATATCCAGCAAACTTAAACGCTCCCCTACTTTCTTAATGTCCTTTTCAAAATTGGACGGATTATTGGTAGAGGTCGCTTTTTCTAGATAAGGTCTTAGTTTATACGATCCTTTGGCATCAAAAAAATCTGTGGCTTTAACAAATTCGGTACCTGTTGGAACCCCGATTACTTTTCTAATACTATCGTTTTGCCATTTAGCCAACTCAACAAAATCCACAGTGTACCAAACACCCGGATTGAGCATCATGGAAAGGAAAACTTGATTGGCGGACATGTCCTTATACTTGTCCTTACCACTCAATTTCCTTAATAATTCAGAAGCAAAAGTATGCACTGGCTTCATTCGACCTCCAGCGTCCTGAATGACCAACGTACCGAATTTCTCCGCATGCTCTTTAGATACAGTGGTAGCTTGGATCACAGAGTCTATCTGCGCCTTTGTAGGCAAGCCTGCATGCTCATGTGATTCTTCTTGTGCATTAGCAGAAAATAAAGCAAAAAAGAGTGCTATCGTGGTCAATTCAGCTTTTTTGGCCTTTATTTTTTCGAGCATGGCCTGTAAATCTCTAAATCGTGTTTTGCCATAAAACATAATGCCCATTAATCCTATGTACAAAAGGAAGTAACCAATATAGGTAATCCAAGTGCCCCACCAATCGTGGTTCACGGAAAGCACTGTTCCTCTTTCGTCAGGGTCAAAACTGGATTGAAAAAAACGATATCCCTTATGGTCTAAAATATGGTTCATGTAGATATCATAATCAAAAGATCGTTCGTCTTGCACAGTTACTTTACTCATAAAAGAGGCATAGCCCGTTTCGGTGCCTGGATATTTCTCTGCAATAAAATCATTCAATTCAATGGAAAATGGCAATTCGTAAACCTTAGATCCATAACCCAATATAAAATCCAAGCCTCCTACATTGAATTTATCAGAAAAGTTGGAGGTTCCTTTACTTCCCAATAATTTTATTTCCTTACTCTCCCCATTTGCAGTAACGGATAAAACCAAAGCATCTTGGGTTATATTTGTAATTTCTTCATCAGGAACTTTAACTACCCCATACTTTCCTTTGATGATTGGTTCGGGAATCACAAACTGCATGCCCCCCATATTATAAAGAGAACGCAACTGTAGAGGCTGAATGCTATCTGTTACCACCTCGCCCTGAAACTGGTCTGCCATTCTCATAAAGTCTCCTTCAAAAGGTGACTTTATACGGAAACCATTTTCTTCGTCATAAAAGATATTGATGGCTCCTTCGGTTTCGTTGTTCAGAGTAAAAAGAATATTGTGCAGGCTTGCAATTTTACCATTTTCAAGATAATGTTCGTGTCGTTGGCCATTGCTAGATTCAACTATTTGAAGGTATTCCGTTCCATTTTCATCTTCGATCAATCCCTCTTTTGCTCCTTTGATAAAATCTACATAATCAATGATAAAAGGTTGACCATTGAAATTGGATTTCCATGGCAAACTTGATCGCTTGCCCTCTGGGGTAACCAAAATAGCATCTTCCAAAACCCTTCTCTTGGTTTCGCCGTTGATATCACCATCCACAAAAGCAGTTAAATATGTTTTATCCGAATAGAATACTTTTTCGGTAGCGCCTTCACGAATCGGCATCATGCCCTCATAACTAATATATCGGGTAACAAAAGCCCCTACAATGATCAAAATCCATGAAAGGTGGAGCAACAGAACCGGCCACTTATTCCATTTTAGTAAACGGTATCGATAAATATTTCCGAAAAAATTGATTACAAAAAAGACCATTATGGCCTCGAACCAAGTGGCATTGTAAATATAAATTCTCGCAGTGTCTGTACTATACCAACTTTCCACAAAAGTTCCCATGGCCATTGCTGCAGCAAAAACCAAAAAGAGAACAGCCATAAGTCTTGTGGAAAAAAGGGTTTTCTTAACAATATTGATCATGGAAATTCGGTCTATTATCGGCTCGCAAAAATACGGCCTTTTTAGAACTTCCTGAATGTGAAAGCTGATAAAAATCATACATATTTGTTAATTCTTGCTGCAATCCATCAACCCTAAATTTGTAGTTTTGGGCATGCTCAAGGTTGTAATTTTGGGAACCGGGAACCTATCCAAACATCTACACGATGCTTTTACCAAGGCTAAAAGTGTTGATGTGGTGCAGGTTGTGGGCCGTAATCAAGATGCATTACAACAGTTTTCCGAGGAATCCGCAGTGACCGATAATTTTAATGACATCGCCGAGGCCGATGTGTACATTATTGCAGTAAAGGATGATGTAATTGGCGAAGTATCAAGATTTGTTGCGAGCAAAAAAGGTGTAGTGGCCCATACTTCCGGAGCCATGGCAATGAACCATGTTCAATCAAACAGAAAGGCTGTTTTTTATCCGTTACAAACCTTTACCAAAGGTAAAACTGTGGATTTCACATCTATTCCCATATGTATTGAAGCAACAGATGCTGAATCCTTTAAAACTTTGGAAAAGCTGGCCAAATCCATATCGGGAAATGTACACCATATCGACTCGGAACAGCGAAAAAAATTGCATCTTGCAGCCGTTTTTGTAAACAACTTTACCAACTACCTCTATGGCGTTGGCGAAGAGATATGTTCGACAGAGGGATTGTCTTTTGATTTGCTCAAGCCATTGATCAAGGAAACTGCTGAAAAAATCATGGCCATTCCTCCCAAAAAAGCACAAACAGGACCTGCAAGACGAAATGATCGGCAAACTATGCAAAGTCATCTGGAGCTTTTGAACAATGAAGAGCATATTACACTATACAAAATATTAAGTAGAGCTATAAAACAAGCGCATGAAGAAGAATTATAAAGAGCTTTTGAGCAATATCACCACTTTTGTTTTTGATGTTGATGGGGTTTTTACAGATGGTACGGTTTTGATCACTACCGATGGGGAGCTATTGCGCAAAATGAGCGTAAAAGATGGTTATGCCCTAAAAACAGCGATAAACAAAGGCTACAACGTCTGCATTATAACAGGAGGCACCAACCAAGGGGTAAAAGAGCGCTTAAAAGGCCTCGGCGTAACCGATTTCTATATGGGGGCGCACCATAAACAAGAGCCTTTAGAGGAATATATGGACATTCACGACATAGACCCCAATACCGTACTGTACATGGGTGATGATATGCCCGATATACCTCCTATGAAAATGGTCGCTTTGGCTGCTGCTCCCCAAAATGCAGTTGCAGAAGTAAAAGCTATTTCCGATTATGTTTCCCATAAAAATGGAGGTGACGGCTGTGTTAGGGATGTCATCGAACAAGTTTTAAAGGTTCGTGGAGATTGGAACGACAATTTTAGTGCAAAGAATGACTAAAAACCCACTTAAGGAAAAACTCAAAGGCAGAAAAGTTATTCTAGGATCAGGTTCTCCACGACGTAAAATGTTTTTGGAAGAATTAGGACTGGATTTTGAGGTACGTCCCAAATCTGTGGAAGAGGTCTATCCCGACAACCTAAAGGCTCAAGAAATATCGGCATACTTGGCCGAGTTAAAAGCAACTCCGTTCCTAAAAGAGTTGGAGTCTTCCGATATTTTGATAACCTCGGACACCGTGGTTTGGCACAACAATACATCTTTAGCGAAAGCGATAGACCATAAAGAGGCTTTCGATATGCTCCGCACCATGTCGGGAGATTGGCACGAAGTTATCACCTCGGTTTGCTTTACTACCACGCAAAGGCAAAACATGGCTAGTTGTATTACCAAAGTAAAATTGAAAAATTTGACCGATGATGAAATCAATTTCTACATAGAAAAGTGTCAACCTTTCGATAAAGCAGGTGCATACGGTATCCAAGAGTGGATCGGGATGATCGGCATCTCAGAAATTCAGGGTTCCTATAATAATGTAGTAGGACTACCCACCCATTTGGTGTATGAAACCCTTATGAAACTTTGATCATGTTCTTTTTACCGATATGATTTTAACCGGGCAAGCCTTGGAAGCTTGTTCACAACTATCAAAAATACCCTCGTCATGGGATTTTATGGTATGAAACCCTTTTTTGTTCTGAGAATGGAATAAAACCGATTTACCATCCTTTTTGGACATGGCAAATTGCTCTGGAGCCATCTCCACACAATAATTGCAACCAATACATTTTTCTCGCTGAAGCGTAATAACTACCATTAGGCTTCCACCTTATTTTCAACAATTTTGTACAATTTGTCCGAAAGCCGAATTCTAAACTCCAAAGGAATGGTTACGGAATCTCCTTTTTTTGCAGTGTTTAGTTTCGCATCGTTCACCAACATTTGGGTAATTTTCATTTCCTTGGCACCAGTGGTAGGGCCTGTTACCAAAATTGTATCCCCAACGGAAAGATCATAGGCTTCAATAGTAAATTCACCAATATTGCTTTTTGGAAAAAAATGTGCTCCCTTTCCAATATAAACCTTCTTTTGTGTGGCAGAGGACCCTGGTATTTTACTCCACTCCCCCAACTTTTGACCTAAATAATAACCACTCCAGAAGCCTCGATTGTAAACTTTTTCCAGTTCCTGCATCCAACCGATCACCTTTTCCTTATCGTAATTGCCCTCGTACAAACTATCTATTGCTTGGCGGTAGCATTTGATTACTTTGGCAACATATTCTGGGGCTCGCCCCCTTCCCTCAATCTTTAAAACCTTAATACCGGCATCGACTACTTGATCTAAAAAATCGATGGTACACAAATCTTTTGGAGACATAATGTACTCATTGTCCAACTCCATTTCAAAGCCACTTTCTTGATCTATTACCGTGTACTTTTTTCGGCAATTTTGCTTGCAAGCACCTCTATTTGCTGATGAGTTATGGGAGTGCAAACTCATGTAACATTTGCCCGAAACAGCCATACACAATGCACCGTGCCCGAATACTTCAATCTCTACCAAACGCCCCGATGGGCCCTTGATCTGTTCCTTTTCTATTTGTTCGGTTATCTTTTTTACCTGTCGCAAGCTCAATTCACGGCTCAATACCATGGTATCGGCGAACATGGCATAAAATTTCACCGTTTCAATATTGGTAACATTGATCTGTGTAGAAATATGGACTTCTAGACCCAACTCCCTGGCAGAAGATATCACAGCTTGATCCATTGCAATTATGGCAGTAAGTCCTACTTCCTTAGCCTTTTTCAATAAGGTTTTTACAATGGATAGATCGTGATCGTAAATTATGGTATTCAAGGTAAGGTAAGTCCTCACATTTTTGGCATTACATCTTCTAGCAATCTCGGGCAGGTCGTCCAAAGTAAAGTTCATGGTGGCCCTGGCCCTCATGTTCAACTGTTCGACCCCAAAATACACCGAATCCGCTCCATTGTCCAACGCAGCCTGCAAAGACTCAAAATTACCCGCAGGTGCCATCAACTCAATCTGTTGCATACCCATAAAATTTGCTTCTGAAATGTTTTGCAAAACTACAGTTTTCCCCGTATTGGAAAAAGTTAAGTATATTGATATCGACCGACTATAACCATAACTTTGAAGAAAGTACTTATGAAACTTTTATTTTTCAAACTGAAAACTGTGTTCTTGGCCTCTACATTTGTGTTCGCTACCAGTTGTAAACAAGAAAAAAGGGCAACCGAAGATACTGTGGAAACGACCAAACTGGAAACGGAAAAGCTGCTTCCAAGAAATCCACTTTCCAATAATTTTAAAAAATATTGGTATGCCGGAGATGCAGAAATAACCTCTTACCAATTGGAACAGGCAAGATATGGAGAACTGCGGAAGGGTACAGCTGTTTTGATTTATGTTACCGAGCCCTTTCTGCCCAATAAACAAGTAAAGGCCGACAATACCGATCCTGAAAACATTTCTGTACTTAAGCTCAATTCAACCAAAAAGTTTTTAACCGGTATTTACCCCTATTCCATTATGAACAGTATTTTTTATCCGGTTTATGATAATCAACATGCCCTAAAAACTAGCTTATCCGTTCAAGAGTGGTGCGGCCATGTGTATGCCCAATTGAACAATCGAAACCGATTTGAATTCACTTCTCATTCCTATTTTGAGAGCGAGGCCGACCAAGCTCTTTCCCTGGTAAAATCGAACTTGGAAAATGAAATCTGGACCAAGATTCGCATAAATCCCAATAATCTGCCCATAGGTGACATTACCATGATTCCTTCCTTTGAATTTCTACGATTGGCTCATAAAAAAGTACAAGCGTACAATGCCAAGGCGTCGCTTTCATCCAAAGAGGGCATTTCTACCTACACTATTGAATACCCAGAACTGGAACGAAAATTGCATATAAATTTTACATCCGAGTTTCCATTCACCATAGAAAGTTGGACAGAAGAATTTAAGAGTGGCTTTGGTCCAAGTGCAAAATTAATGACCAGCTCGGCCACAAAAATTAAAACACTTAAAACCGCGTATTGGGGTCAGAATAGCAATAATGATTTAATTTTAAGGGATAGCTTAGGCTTATAACATTGGTCAATCCCTATGTTAAAAGTCTTGTAAAGAAGCAGATGACTGTAAACAAACCACCTATATTTGAATAGCTCACAAAACCAACAACCATGAAACATTTTTGGGTATTTCTTTCAGTAACCTTACTATTGTTCACCAACGCTTTTGCCCAAAAACCAGAAAAACTTACCTCTGCGGAACTGTTTCACGAAATTCAAAAATTAAACTTTTTGGGAACTGCACTTTATGTTGCAGCTCACCCAGATGATGAGAACACCAGTTTAATTTCGTACCTCTCCAATCATGAAAAAGCAAGAACCGTATATTTATCATTGACACGTGGTGATGGCGGACAGAACCTTATTGGTTCGGAGCTTCGTGAACTTTTGGGCGTTTTGCGTACCCAAGAACTTTTGGCCGCTAGAAATGTGGATGGTGGAGAACAACGATTTACGCGAGCAAACGATTTTGGCTTTTCCAAACTACCCAAGGAAACACTGGAAATATGGGACAACGATAAAGTACTTGCCGATGTAGTTTGGACCATTCGAAGCATAAAACCAGATGTCATCATAAATCGTTTTAACCATAGAACACCTGGATCTACGCATGGTCACCACACAGCATCTGCCATGTTGAGCTTGGAGGCCTTTGATATGGCCAATGACCCAAATGCATACCCGGAACAATTGAAAAGTGCTCAAACTTGGCAACCCAAACGCATATTTTACAATACATCTTGGTGGCAATATGGAAGTAGGGAAAAGTTTGCCGAGGCAGATAAATCCAACATGATCAAAATGGATGTTGGCGTATATTATCCAGAACTTGGTATATCCAACAACGAAATTTCGGCCATGTCCCGTAGCCAACACCTATGCCAAGGATTTGGAACTTTGACCGTTCGTGGATCATCTGAAGAATATTTGGAGCTATTGAAAGGCGATGCGCCCACAGAAAACAATCTGTTTGAGGGCATTAATACAACATGGTCTCGGGTAAAAGGTGGTGAAGCCATTGGGGAGATCTTGGAAAAAGTCGAAGAAAATTTCGATTTCCAAAATCCGGCCAAACACATTCCCGAGCTAATAAAAGCCTATCAACTGCTTCAAAATATTGAGGATGAACATTGGAAAAACTTGAAATCAGTAGCGTTGAAAAATATAATTTTAGCTGCTACAGGATTATATCTAGAAGCCAGTTCCGAAAGTGCATCCGCTACGCCCGGAAGCAAAACGACCATTACTCTGGAGACTATCAACAGGTCATCCGCCAAGATAAATTTAAAAGAGGTCCAAATAATCGGTACCAACGCTAAGCTTACTCCAAACAAGACTTTGGACAACAATCAAAAGGAAAATTTCACAATAGATTTTACCCTACCAAAAACCATATCGTACACTAGCCCGTATTGGCTGAACGAACAAGGAACCCTGGGGATGTACGTAGTGAAAGATCAAAATCTGATAGGGAAACCGGAAACACCTAACGCATTTCGAGCTAGATTTACCTTATTGTTCGACGGAGTTGAAATTCCGTTTGAAAAAGACGTGGTGCATCGTTATTCGCGACCTGATAAAGGGGAATTGTACGAGCCATTTGCCATTCTACCGGAAGTTACCTCAAAAATTGATGAAAAAGTTCTGATTTTCGCCAATGCTGACACAAAAGAGGTACAGGTAAAGGTAAGAGCCGGAAAAAATAATGTCTCCGGAACCGTATCATTAAACCATCCTTCAGGTTGGGTGATCACACCAAAATCCATACCTTTTTCCATTGCACAAAAAGGTGAAGAAATTCCGGTAACGTTCAAGGTTACTCCTCCTAACTCTGAAAGCGAAGGCAAACTTGAACCAAAAATCGCCATCGGCAACCAAGTTTTTGACAAAGAACTCGTTGAAATTGCCTATAACCATATTCCAAAACAATCCGTATTACTTCCATCTGCGGCCAGAGTTGTGCGCATGAACATTAAAAAAGCTGGCGAACATATTGCCTACATTATGGGTGCTGGCGATCAAGTCCCTGAAAGTTTAGAGCAAATAGGCTATCAAGTCCATATTGTTGACCCTAACGAAATTCAAAATGGGGATTTGGATAAGTACGATGCCGTTGTTTTAGGTATTCGGGCATACAATGTTGTTGATGCACTTAAATTTAAACAGCCCGTTCTGTTTGATTATGTAGAGAGAGGCGGAACCATGATTGTTCAATACAATACCGCTGGGAGGTGGTCCACTCAGTTTGAAAATATAGCACCTTACAACATTACACTTTCTCGGGATAGAGTAACTGACGAGAACGCTGAAGTCAAAATACTGGCACCCAACAACTCCCTTGTCAATTTTCCGAATCCCATCACAACAAAGGATTTTGATGGTTGGGTACAGGAACGCGGATTGTATTTTCCAAGTGGATGGAATGCCGAGTTCACCCCTATTCTATCCATGAAAGATGAGGGCGAATCCGAGAAACAAGGAAGTTTAATTGTAGCACC
Organism: Algicola sp.; assembly: GCA_018222835.1. Taxonomy (GTDB): domain Bacteria; phylum Bacteroidota; class Bacteroidia; order Flavobacteriales; family Flavobacteriaceae; genus Flagellimonas. The sequence goes on from JAAEZN010000025.1 coordinate 22,306, forward strand.
TTATGGAGAAGGTCACTATATTTACACAGGACTAAGCTTTTTCAGGGAATTACCTGTTGGAGTTTCGGGAGCGTACAAACTCTTTGCCAACATGCTCTCAATAGGCAAAAATGAAGTAAAAAAAGACAGTGATGTCAAAGGATAACATGAACACCAAATACGAATGGAAAAAGGAATATAGCATTGTAATTCTACTAAATGCCATTTATATTTTGGTCTTTTACCTTATTATGATATTAAACAATTAGAATCCTGAATGGCATTACTTGATTGGATAATTCTTGGCAGCACCCTGCTTTTCATCGTGGCATACGGCGTTTGGAAAACGCGTGGCAACAACAGTGTGGACGATTATGTCCGAGGAGGGGACAACATAAAGTGGTGGACCATCGGTCTCTCCGTAATGGCCACCCAGGCCAGTGCCATTACTTTTTTATCTACTCCGGGCCAAGCCTTCAATGACGGAATGGGCTTTGTTCAATTTTATTTTGGGTTGCCATTGGCCATGATTTTTATCTGCTTGGTATTTATTCCCATTTATAAAAAGCTAAAGGTATATACCGCATACGAAATGCTCGAAGGTCGTTTTGACTTAAAAACCAGAACACTTACAGCTCTTTTATTTTTAATACAACGTGGACTTGCTGCCGGTATCACCATTTTTGCCCCATCCATAATTCTTTCCGCGGTCCTAGGATGGGATTTGCGCACATTGAACGTGATTATTGGAATCCTAGTTATTATTTACACTGTTTCCGGGGGCACCAAAGCGGTAAGCGTGACCCAAAAACAACAGATGTTCATTATTATGTTGGGGATGTTCTTTGCCTTTTTCTTTATCATGGGGGCATTACCAACAGACCTTTCCTTCGGCAAAGCCTTAAAAATTGCCGGAGCCAACAGTAAACTCAACATTCTGGATTTTTCGTTCGACACCAATAACCGTTACACGTTTTGGAGCGGTATCACTGGTGGGTTCTTCTTGGCTTTGGCCTATTTTGGAACCGATCAAAGTCAAGTTCAACGTTATTTATCCGGACGATCAGTTCGAGAAAGTCAGTTGGGATTGATTTTTAATGGCATCTTTAAAATCCCGATGCAGTTTTTTATCCTTTTGGTGGGTACCATGGTTTTTGTTTTTTATCAGTATAACTCCTCTCCCCTAAACTTTAATCCAGCAGCCACCGAAGCAGTAATGCAATCCGATTACGCCAATGATTATAGAACATTGGAAAATGACCACAAAGAATTGGAAAAGGAAAAAAGGATGGCCCAGCATTCGTTTTCGGCAGCTTTGGAACTTAAAGAATATAACGCGATTGAGCAGGCAAAACAGGATATCGTCAATATCAACGAAAAGGAAAAAGCAAACCGGGCCACAGCAAAAACATTAATTTCAAAAGCTGATGATACTGTAGAGACCAACGACAAGGATTATGTATTCATCCATTTCATTTTGAATAATTTGCCCATGGGCTTGATCGGGCTTTTATTAGCGGTTATTTTGTCCGCCGCTATGTCTTCCACGGCTTCCGAGCTCAACGCACTAGGTACCATAACAGCTTTGGATCTATATAAGAGAAGTATAAAAAAAGAGCAGTCCCAAGAACATTATCTAAAAGCGACCAAGGTATTTACTCTTATTTGGGGTGTAATCGCCATTATAATCGCCAATGTCGCCAATCTCTTCGATAATTTGATCCAGCTGGTAAACATTATAGGTTCTATTTTCTATGGAAATGTATTAGGTATATTCCTTCTGGCCTTTTTCTTCAAATTTGTAAAAGGGAACGCCGTATTTGTAGCCGCCATTATTACTCAGGTTATAGTAATTATTGGCTGGTCTTTTGACTGGATGTCTTATTTGTGGCTGAACGCCTTTGGTTGCTTATTAGTAATCCTGTTGGCCTTTATAACCCAGATATTCGATAACTTCTTGGGCAACTCACCTGAAATCGACCAATAAAAAAACCCACTAATAAAAGTGGGTCTTTTTTATTTTATTTATGCTTGTTGACTACATCTGAGCCCATTCCTTTAAGGAATCCTTGTTCATTTTTACGTAATCCTGATTACCTGCAGCTTGCGCGGCGGCCAAAGATTTTTTGGCAGCTTCCACAGCAGCTTTTTTATCTCCAAGCTTAGCATAGATCAACGATTGGGTACGCATCATCCAATACGCCTTACCACCGTCCATTTCTACAGCTTTGCTAACCCACTCCTTAGCTTTCTCCATGTTCATTCCCTCAGCAAAATAATAAGAACCAGCGGCATAGTAATCACCTGCTTTTAAATCTGCCGTGTTGGCCATGGTCGCCTCAATACTTTTTGTTGCTTTTTTAACCGTTGGAACTACAAAATCAACACCTACATAGGTGTTTTCCCATAAAATACCCAAAGTTCCTCCATTATTATGAAGATCATCAATAGTAATGGTAAATGTTTCGATAGGCATGGGAATTTCTACAGTTTCCACTTTTACGGTAGCAGCAACTTTAGATGCATCCCACTCCTGTGGAGTACCCCAGTTCTCAGTATCTGAATAGAAGAATATTTCCCAGACAGCCTCGTTAGGCCTAGAATAAATCGCATAAGAACCGGCCTTTAACTCCTTACCTTTAATGGTAACATCATCAGAAAAAGTGATTTTGGTATTCTGGTTGGCCCCAGTTCTCCAGATTGCATCGAATGGAACCAAATCCCCAAATATTTTTCTTCCCCTCATTGCAGGTCTAGAATATTCAACAGTTACGTCCGTCAATCCAACTTTCTGCTCCAATTTGGAAGATGGGCTAGGTGCCGGTGTCTGTATTTGTGCTTCCAAAGAAAAACAAATCGATACGGTAAATAATAAGAGTGTAAGTTTTTTCATGATTAAGTGTATTAAATGTTTAGCTAAAACAAAATTAAGATAAAGCAGTGCTCTATTTGTTAATTAAAGTATAAAACAAAAGTATCAAATAAATCATCTAGAATTAATTTTTGTTTAACTTTTTAAGTTTTATATTAAACATTTTAAATTTATATTTGTGTAAACTCTGGCAGATGCAGCTCTATCAATTAAAATCAAAACAAATATTTCCGATAAGCAAAAAGGAGGCGTGGAATTTCTTGTCCAATCCAGAAAACCTTGCAGTGATTACACCGCCACACATGGGATTCCATATTTTGGCCGGTGCAGATAGGCCCATGTTCCAAGGCCAGATAATCCAATACATCGTAAAACCATTCCCTCTGGCCGCTACAAAATGGGTAACGGAAATTACCCATGTACAAGAAGGGTCTTACTTTGTGGATGAGCAACGTTTTGGCCCATACTCCCTATGGCATCATAAACACTTTATAAAGGAAATTCCTGAAGGGGTGGAAATGGAAGATGTTATTGATTATAAACTTCCTCTCGGGTTTCTAGGACAATTAATGCATCCTATCTTGGTAAAAAAACAGTTGCAGAAAATATTTGAGTTCCGCGAAAAAAAACTTGCAGAATTATTCGGAGAAGTAAAGGGAAAGAACAACTATTTAAGCATTAGAAAAATATAAGATGAGGAACATACTATTGATTGGAGGTTCTTACGGTATCGGTTTTGAAATAGCTAAGCATCTTTCTAAAGAAAACCATGTTTATGTAGCCAGTAGAAGTAATGAACAACTGCAAAACTTAAAAGTTACCCATATTCCTTTCGATGCATTGACAGAGGATATCTCCGAAAAAAAGATCCCCGAAAAACTGGATGGTTTTGTCTATTGTCCGGGAAGCATCAATCTAAAACCATTTAGACACATGGACATCGATACCCTACAGAAAGATATGGGAATCAACTTTATCGCTCTAGCCAAGACCGTCAAGTCTCTCATCAATAGAATGAACGAAGGTGCCAGTATGGTGTTTTTTAGCACGGTGGCCGTAGGAACAGGCATGCCTTTCCACACAAGCGTTGCAGCCGCAAAAGGAGCTATAGAAGGGTTCGCGCGTGCTTTGGCAGCAGAATATGCTCCAAAACTACGGGTCAACGTTATTGCCCCTTCTCTGGTGGACACCCCTTTGTCCGAACGACTACTCAGCAATGAAAAGAAGAAAGAAATGATGGATCAACGCCACCCCCTTAAAAGAATAGGAACTACAACAGATATTGCCAAAATGGCCATTTTTTTGTTGGAGGATGATAGTTCTTGGATCACCGGTCAAGTAATTGGTGTTGATGGCGGAATGTCTAGTTTAAATGTGAATTAATGAAAGACAAAATCAATATATTTTGGTTTAGGCGCGACTTGCGATTGGATGATAATGTTGGACTGTACCAAGCCCTGCAGAACGGTATTCCTGTACTACCTATCTTTATTTTTGACACGGAAATACTGGAAAACCTTCCCAAAACCGATGCTCGGGTATCCTTTATCCATGAACAGGTTCAAAAACTCAACAATCACCTCGCTGCCAATTTTGATAGTGGTATCGCCCAGTTCAATAGCACACCTCAAAAAGTCTTTAAAAGGCTATTGAAAGAGTATTCTATAGAAACAGTCTATACCAACCATGATTATGAACCGTATGCCAAAAGTAGGGATAGTGAAATAAGAGAGCTTCTGGAGAAAAAAAATGTCTCTTTCAGCACCTTTAAAGACCATGTTATTTTTGAAAAGAACGAAGTTGTCAAGGACGATGGAAATCCTTACGTGGTTTACACGCCTTACATGCGAAAATGGAAGGAAAATTTTAACCCATCCATTCACTTGGTAGATTACGACACTTTACCCAATCTGGACAAGAATATATTCAAGAGCAAATCCATGCCCCAAGTTTCTTTGAAAGAAATAGGGTTTGAAGAATCTTCAATAAAGGTTCCGAATTATACGGTCACCTCCGACCTCATTCAAAAATACGAAGACACTCGAGACTATCCAGCAAAGGAAAAAGGTACTTCCCGATTAGGTCCACATTTACGTTTTGGCACTGTTTCCATCAGAAAAATGATAAAAAGGGCCATTGATGAGGAGAACGAAACTTTCTGGAACGAACTGATTTGGAGGGAGTTCTTTATGCAGATTTTATGGCACTTTCCGCACACCGTCAATCAGGCATTCCGTTCCAAATACAATAGAATCGAATGGCGCAATAACGAAGCTGAATTCGAAAAATGGAAAAACGGAAAAACAGGATATCCGTTGGTAGATGCCGGAATGAGGGAGCTCAACGAAACAGGTTACATGCACAACCGAGTCCGAATGCTCGTAGCCAGTTTTTTGTGCAAACATTTATTAATAGACTGGCGTTGGGGCGAAGCTTATTTTGCGGAAAAGCTATTGGATTACGAAATGGCCAGCAATGTAGGAAATTGGCAATGGGCCGCAGGTAGCGGTGTGGATGCTGCTCCCTATTTTCGGATATTTAACCCTACTACCCAAATCAAAAAATTTGATACGGATAAAAAATACATCAACACATGGGTTAGGGATCTTCAGGAATTAAGTTACCCAAAACCTATGGTGGATCACAAAATGGCAAGGGAACGATGTTTAAAAACCTATAAAGAAGCGGTTAGTTAAAGCTTTTTCTTTAAATTTAGTCCTATCGATTATAATTTGCTTCAATTGTACGGAGCAAAACACTTTCGATGGAAATAGCTAACTCAAAACCCTTAAAATGAAAAAATTAACAACCTTATTCTTTTTGGGACTGTTCGTACTGAACCTTTCCGCCCAAAAAATGACCAAGGATAAAAAAGCCGTGGTCGCATCCGTAGAAAAGCACAAAGAAAACCTTATACAGATAAGTGACTCCATTTGGGCATTGGCCGAAACCGCTTTCGAGGAATCGGTCTCATCAGAATTACTGGCGAATTATGCTGAGCAAAATGGAATGACCGTTACCCGAGGTGTTGCCGATATCCCAACAGCATTTACAGCAACCTATGGTTCTGGAAAACCCGTAATCAGTGTATTGGGCGAGTTCGATGCCCTACCAGGATTGTCCCAAAACACCGTTCCCAATAAAGACCCTCGAATAGATGGTGCCCCAGGACATGGTTGTGGGCACAATATGTTCGGAGCAGCAAGTTTGGGGGCTGCCCTGGCCATTAAAGAACAAATCGAAGCCGGAAAAATACAGGGAACCGTAAAATTCTTAGGGACACCAGCAGAAGAAAAGTTTTTTGGAAAGGTTTGGATGGTAGAAGCTGGACTTTGGGATGATGTGGATGTGAATGTAAGTTGGCATCCATCCGCAGAAATTGAGGCCGATGTTCAAAGTGGGCTTTCCCTTATCGATTTCATGATCGAGTTTTATGGCCAAGCTGCGCACGCATCTTCCGATCCATGGAACGGTAGAAGTGCATCAGATGCGCTCGAACTCTACACAACAGGAATCAATTATTATAGAGAACATATCAAACCTACATCACGAATACACTATCATATCCAAGATGGAGGCCAAGTCGTGAATGTGGTTCCCGATTATGCCCGTTTATGGGTTAGGGTGCGTGACCCAAAAAGAGAAGTTATGCTTCCTACTTTTGAGCGTGTTAAGGCTATGGCCGAAGGTGCCGCCATTATGGCCAATGTGGAGTATAAATATTCCTTGATTTCAGGGATCTACGAGACTTTAGTAAACCGCGAAGGAGGAAAGATCATGCAAAACAATTTGGAGTTATTGGGCCCAATCACCTATACCAACGAAGAAATTCAATTTGGCAAAGCCATCCAAGAAGCTACCGGAAAACCGCAGGTGGGCATGGACGGTGAAATTCATCCGTTAAAAGAAACCGAAGCATTGCCTGGCGGTGGCTCCACCGATGTAGGGGACGTAAGTTGGAACGTACCAAATATTAACCTTGGTGTAACGGTAGCTCCCAAAGGAACTCCTTGGCACTCTTGGGCCGTTGTGGCCTGTGGAGGTATGAGTATTGGCCATAAGGGGATGATCTATGCTTCCAAGGCTATGGGAATGACCATGTTCGACCTGTTCAATGACCCCAAATTGGTAGAAAAAGTAAAAGAAGAATATAAAACCCGAAAAGGTGATGTAAAATATGAAGCTATGATAGATGGCCCACCACCAATTCCGGGCAAATAAGTTACAACTTGATGAGGATGTCTAAAAAAATTGACTAGCCGTTAGTTCGAGCGTAGTCGAGAACCAAGAACATAGTTGTTTTCAATAGGTTTCGATTGCGCTCGAACTGATAAATTCAAAAAAAAGTGTTTTTAGACATCCTTGATAATTTCCTATTTAATGATGAAAAACCCCGTAGCACAAACCTTTCCATTAAGTACTCCTTGGCAAACGCTCGATCCTTTTTTGTTCAGTGTCTATCACCTAGATCATTTTCCAAAAGGCAATGGAGAAATGGGACCTGATGCTTCCTTGCTAAAAGACCGGAACTTGGGCAGTGATTTTGACCCTTCCCAAAAATGGCGAATGTACCACGGCCAGACCATACCCGGGTTTCCGTATCATCCCCATAGAGGCTTTGAAACCATAACCATTGTGAACAAAGGATTTTGTGATCATTCCGATTCTTTGGGTGCTGCAGGAAGATTTGGAGAAGGTGACGTACAATGGATGACCGCGGGACGTGGTGTACAACATTCCGAAATGTTTCCACTATTAAAAGATGATGCTGAAAATCCGTTGGAACTGTTTCAAATTTGGTTGAACCTTCCAAAAAGCAACAAATTTGTCGAACCTCATTTTAAAATGTTATGGAAAGAGGATATTCCTATCGTACAAGAAGAAAATGCCACCATAAAAGTTGTGGCGGGCACTTATAAAAATATTGGGGCAATAGCTCCTGCCCCGGATTCGTGGGCGTCAAATCCCAAAAATGAAGTGGCCATTTGGAACATCCATGTCAATGCAAGTTCCGAGTATATCCTCCCTAAAGCCAATACCACTGTTAATCGAGTGCTGTATTTTTATGAAGGCAGTGATATCCAGATCGATGGCAAAAAAATAAACAACAACTTTGGCATTGTTTTACATCCAGAAGAAGATGTTGCAATTAAGGTGGGTTCAGAGAAAGCCCATTTTATGCTGCTCCAAGGAAAGCCCATTGGTGAACCGGTCGCCAAATATGGGCCATTTGTAATGAATACTCAAGAGGAAATTCAAAAAGCCATGGAAGAATACCAACTTACCCAATTTGGTGGTTGGCCATGGCCCCATCCAGACCACACACACGAAAAAGATAGGGGTCGTTTTGCTCTTTATCCTGATGGAAAACTTGTGGAGAAATAGCATAGCTTTTTATGGGTCAAAAACTCTTCACAGTAATCTTATTTTTGTTCGGCTGCGGTTTCTTAACTGCCCAAATCGAAAAGTCCATTGCCTTAACTACTGACACAGGCAATATTAAAGGTACTCTTTTGATTCCTGAAACCAGCAGTAAACCTCCAGTTGTTTTAATCATTGCCGGGTCTGGCCCAACTGATAGGGATGGCAACAATCCGATGATGAAAAATAATTCCTTAAAAATGCTTGCCGAAGGATTATTGAAGTATGATATTGCTTCTGTTAGATTTGATAAAAGGGGAATAGGTGAAAGCAAAGAAGCTGGCTTAAATGAGAGTATGATGCAATTTGACACCTATATCCAGGATACTAAAGATTGGATCGAACTTTTAAAGGAGATGGGTGAATTTTCAAAAATTATAGTTTTGGGTCATAGCGAAGGTTCCTTGATCGGTATGATCGCTTCCCAAATGGAGTCTGTCGATAAATACATTTCGGTCGCTGGTGCAGGAGAACCAGCCGCCAAAATTCTACAAGAACAACTAAAAGCCCAGCCCTCTTTTATTTGGGAACAATCCTCTCCTATTCTTAACAATTTGGAGATAGGAAAAAAAGTGGATTCCGTGCCACAATTTCTTTACGCTATTTTTAGGCCAAGTGTACAACCCTATCTGATTTCTTGGTTTAAATACAATCCGCAAGAAGAATTATCCAAATTGGACAAACCGATTTTAATTCTTCAGGGCACTACAGATATTCAAGTAGATGTTTCACAAGCTGATAAATTGGAAGCTGCCAACCCAATTTCAAAAAAGAAGGTTATTGATGGCATGAATCATGTCTTAAAAGAATCAGTAGCTGATAAAAATCAAAATTTACAAACTTATTCAAACCCCGTTCTTCCTTTAAAAAAAGGTCTTGTAGATATTATTGCTTCGTTTATTAATGAGCAACAATAGCTTTAATTAATATTTCACTTCCTTATATAGTCACGGAAAAAACCTTGTGGGTTCACAAGGTTATAGTTTTTGACCCATACTTACCTTTAGACAAAAGATATTGAGGCTGGTTTGTATTTTATAAGTGTAAGAAATTAAAAAGGAAATAGCATTCCTTTTCCTATATTATTGTTAGTTTTATTTCATATTCCTTTTAAAATGTGAGCTATAAATGGAATTCTTCATAAATTAAAGCAGCCAAAACCAATTGAATAGAAATCAACCTCCATCTATTCCATAAACCAACCATTGTATGAAGGTATCCTATTTTCTAATTTGCCCTGCCCTAATCTTTTTTCTGTTCCATAACATCTGTTCTTCTCAAACCAAGGAAATAGATAGCCTGTATAACCTGATGGAAGCTGCCAATGACACAACCAAGGTAAACCTAAAAAGAAGGTTAGGCGGGCTGCTACGTTCCAAAGACAAGGAAAAAGCTGTAGAAATGGTAACATCTGGAATTGAGTTGGCAAAGAAAATAAATTACCCAAAAGGGGAAATAGAGTCTCTTTTCTCTTTGGGAATCATACATGGGATGACTGGTAGTTATCCGGAATCCCTTGAAATATTTAAACAATGTCTTGCCTTATCCAAGGAACATAAGAATTATGAGTACATCTACAAAAGTTACAATTCCTTTGGCATTATTTACAAACAAATTGGTGATTATCCAACGAGTAAGGATTACTATCTCAAATGCATTAAACTTGTTGATTCCTTAAACTTAACCATAGACATAACAGCTACTTACACCAATTTAGGTATTTTGTATGACTTAATGGATGAACCAGGGAACGCAAAAAAACAATATACAAAAGCATTGGAGATCTATGAAGGCCCAAATAGAGAGTCTTTGGAAAACATTGTTATAAGCAATTTGGCCGTCTTGGATATAAAAGAAAAAAAATATACTGATGCGTTGGAAAAATTTTTGAAAAGCAAACAATATCAAGAATCCAAAAATGAGAACCTGAAACTCAGCATGACATATTCAAATATAGCGCAATGCTATATGAAACTGAACAAGATGAAACTTGCTGAAGAGTACTTTATCAAATCATTGGAGTTGAGCATTCAGCTCTCAAACAAAACACAGATTGCAGTTTCCTACTATGGCCTCGCCGAATTAATGCTGCAACAAAATAAGTATCCCGAGGCTATTGATTATTCAAAAAAGAACCTGGACGCCGTTAATAAAACCGGTGGCTTTAAATATTATATAGAGGCACATGAATTGGCCCACGAAATTTATAACACCACAAGACAATATCCCGATGCCATTTTTCACTTAAAACAGTCTATGGCCTACAGAGACAGTCTTTTGAACGAAACTAAAATAAAGGAGATCCAAAACTTGCAGATACAACACGATGTTTATCTCAAAGACCGAGAAATCAAAGAAAATGAGTTAGAACTTGAGTTATTGGGCACATATGTTGACCTTAATCAAAAGCGCCTTGGATATCTTTCAGTAATTGCCATTCTATTGATGTTTTCTGCCAGTTTACTGTATTTCCGCTATCGAAGCAAGCAAAAATCAAATGCAGTACTTCGAGAAAAAAACGCATTGATCTCTGAACAAAAAGAAGTTATACAAGAAATAAATGTTGAGCTGGAAAAAAGGATGCTACGCGCCCAAATGAACCCACATTTTATTTTCAACTCTTTGAGTTCCATACAACATTTGATCAACTCAGATGATAGAAAAGGGGCGCTTACCTACCTATCAAAATTCTCAAAATTGCTCCGCCAAGTACTGGAAACTTCAATAAATACCAGTTTACCTTTGAAAGATGAAATCGAGCTCCTCAAAATCTATATTGAGCTTGAAGCTTTGCGTTTTGATAATTCCTTCACCTACAATTTTAAAGTTGATGAAAATTTAGACATCCATACATATGAAGTTCCAATGCTACTGGTTCAACCTTATATCGAAAATGCCATTATACACGGCCTAATGCCCAAAGAAGGTAAAAAGGAGCTCAACGTGTCGTTCCATGATACCGAGGAAAATATTGTTTGCTCCATTGAGGATAATGGAGTGGGACTGGCTTCAAAATCAAAAGAAAGTACATATGAGCGCCCATCCAGGGGCATGTCCATAACAGCAAAACGCATCGAGGCCCTCAAAAAGTTTTCCAATCAAGAATTGGTAAGTATAGAGAGTTCAGAAGATGGAACTAAAGTAACTATTCTTATCCCCAAGGATTAAATTATACCCTGACAATATTGGCTCCAATTGCTCTTAAACGTTCATCGATATTCTCATAACCACGATCGATCTGCTCAATATTATGAATAGTGGAAGTTCCCTTAGCGGATAATGCCGCAATCAATAGGGAAACTCCAGCTCTAATATCTGGGGATACCATGGTAGTAGCTTTCAGCGAAGATTTAAAATCGTGACCAATAACAGTGGCACGATGTGGATCACAGAGAATTATTTTTGCTCCCATATCGATCAATTTGTCCACAAAGAACAAGCGGCTCTCGAACATTTTTTGATGTATGAGCACCTCTCCCCTCGCCTGGGTAGCAACGACCAAAATAATACTCAACAAATCAGGAGTAAGTCCCGGCCAAGGAGCATCGGCAATGGTCAAAATAGACCCATCTATAAAATTCTGGATTTCATAACCGTCCTCGTGTTTTGGAATAAAGATATCATCCCCTTTTCGCTCTACAGTTATTCCCAGCTTTCTAAATACGGTTGGAATTTGGCCCAAATCGTTCCAACTTACATTTTTAATAGTAAGTTCACTCTGAGTCATAGCCGCCAATCCAATCCAGCTACCGATCTCGATCATATCGGGCAACATGGTATGTTCCGTACCACCCAAAGAGTCAACTCCTTCGATAGTCAATAGATTGGAACCAATACCTGAAATTTTTGCGCCCATGCGGTTCAGCATTTTGCACAATTGTTGTAGATAAGGCTCGCAAGCGGCATTGTATATGGTTGTTGTCCCCTCTGCCAAAACGGCTGCCATCACAATATTAGCCGTACCTGTAACAGATGCTTCATCCAAAAGCATGTAGGTTCCGGTCAGCTTTTCAGCTTCAACACCATAAAAATGTTCTTCTTTATTGTATCGGAAATTAGCACCTAATTTAATAAATCCTTCAAAGTGGGTATCCAGTCTTCGTCTGCCTATCTTATCCCCTCCAGGTTTTGGAATGTATCCCTTTCCAAATCGGGACAATAATGGCCCCACCAGCATAATGGAACCTCTAAGACCCCTGCCATCTTCTTTAAACTTTGCCGATTGCAGGTAATCCAGATTTACATCGTCCGCCTTAAAAGTGTAGGAACCCCTCCCTTTTTTTTGAATTTTAACGCCCAAATCCTCGAGTAAGGAAATTAGTTTGTTTACATCGACGATGTCCGGTATGTTGTTGATGGTAATTTTTTCTTCTGATAGTAAAACAGCGCAAAGAATTTGTAGTGCTTCGTTCTTTGCTCCTTGGGGAGTGATTTCACCGTTCAACTGGTGTCCGCCCTCTATTCGAAATGTACCCATGTATTCCTTTGGAATTTAATATCTCTTCTTCCTACTTCTCTGGCTTTTCTTACCTCTGTTATTGTTGGATCTAGCTGGTTTATTTTTAAGAAACTGACCACTCTCGGTTAAACTCTCGTCTCTTTTGGCCAAGTCGATTTTTCCATCACTTAACTCTTTTAGGTGGTTGAATATCGCTGTATCTTCCACTGTATCCTTGTTCCAGACCAGGTAACATTTTTTCATATGGTTGGCGATGGCATACTCCAGACCAGACCTCATATCTCCTTCTTCCCATTTTACGGCCACATCTATCATTCTTTTGATATTGTTGCCATAAAAACGGTATTTAGGGTGGTTTTGAGGGTAATCCAATGGTTCTGGACGCTGCTGTAGCATTTCCTTTGAAGTAATGGGAAATGGCGAATCTACATCCAGTTTAAAATCAGCCATAATGAACAACTGATCCCATAGTTTATGCTGAAAATCAGGAACGTCCCTTAAGTGGGGCTGAAGATTTCCCATTACGCTGATAATGGACTTGGCCACCTTGTTACGCTCTTCGCGATCCTCTATGGCAACCGCATGATCCACCATTTTTTGAAAATGACGACCATACTCTGGGATAAAAAGTCTTGGACGTTCTGTATTATATTCTAGGTTATATACTTCGCTCAAATTAATATGTTTAGAAGTTTAAATTAGGAAAGTCAATCCGATAACGCCTGCAAAATAATAAAATTATGGCAAACAAAGGGTTTACAGGGAAATTACACCTTCTACTACCGAAACTTCCTTGTACTTTTCTATTACTGCATCGGGATCTTCCATTTGTACCATAATGGATATGCTGGTATAAGTTCCCTTTTTCGATTTTTTCGATTCGATTACAGCACCGGTGTTATCAAAAATCTTATGTACTTGAGATATGCGCCCCTCATCTGTGGGCACTATAAATTTATATAGGTAATTGGACGGCCAATCTGTGTTTTCGAGCAATTTTTCCCTTAACCTATTATAAAACTCTTCTGTATCGTTCTTGTCCATGCCTAATTTTTCTACAAATATATGGCTTAGCCTTCAATTTTTTTTCCTTAAGGCTATTTCATTACTTTGCACCATTAATTCAAGGTCTTTGGGAAATAGCAAAGTAGTTATTACAGGAGCCCCCGGAACGGGAAAAACATCCATAGTAAACGGATTGGAAAGCAAAGGTTTTCATTGCTTTCATGAAATTATTAGGGATATGACCTCCAAGGCAAAACTGGAAGGGCAGTGTGAAGAACACATCTCCAACCCCTTGGTTTTTGTGGAAGATGCCATGCAGTTCAACAAAGATTTGCTCAAAGGCCGTACGGAGCACTATAAACAATCGTTGACCACCGATGTCCCTATAAGCTTTTTTGATCGCGGTATTCCCGACGTATTGGCCTACATGGATTTTTTTGGGCAGGATTACGACGAGTTCTTTATTTCGCATTGCGAAAAACACAGGTACG
>JAAEZN010000025.1:36542-39191 GCA_018222835.1 Algicola sp.
CAGGTACGACTCCGTTTTTATTGTTCCGCCATGGAAGGAAATCTACGTGTCCGATAACGAAAGATTGGAAACTTTTGAAGAAGCTGAGCGTATTCATCATGCCTTGATGAAGACCTATACACAATTTGGCTATAACCCCATCGAAGTGCCAAAAGATGCAGTCCTAAATCGGATTGAATTTATTTTGGAAACACTTAAAAATCCCTAGTGCACAAAGACACCACAAGCATTTTAAAACAATATTGGGGGTACGATGGCTTTAGAGGCTCCCAACAAAAAATTATTGGCAATGTCCTAGCGGGCAAAGATGTCCTGGCTTTAATGCCCACCGGTGGCGGCAAATCCATCTGCTACCAAGTACCTTCCCTTGCCATGGAGGGCATCTGTATTGTAGTCTCCCCTTTAGTCGCATTGATTCAAGATCAAGTGTCGCAACTCAAAAAAAGGAACATTAAAGCTATTGCGCTAACGGGTGGGATATCAAAAGAGGAACTGAACAATCTGCTCGATAATTGCATTTATGGCAATTATAAATTTTTGTATCTGTCCCCAGAGCGATTACAACAACCTTTGGTTCAAGAGCGTATTCAACAAATGAATGTTAACCTGATAGCAATTGATGAGGCCCACTGTATCTCACAATGGGGAAACGACTTTAGGCCTTCCTATCTTGGTTGCTCCATATTAAAGGAGTTAACACCCAATGTACCAATGATTGCACTAACGGCAACGGCCACTCCAAAAGTTGTTGACGATATCGTTGGGAATTTACAATTGGAGGAGGTACAGATCTTTAAGGATTCGTTTTCACGATCTAATATTACATTTAATGTAAAGCATTCCGAAGACAAGCTCTACCAACTTAAAAAGTATATGGACAAGGTGCCGGGCAGTGCCATTGTTTATGTCCGCTCAAGAAAAATGTCCATCTCTCTTGCCAATTTCTTGATAAAGAATGGGATTTCTGCTTCGTTTTTTCATGGAGGCATTCCAAAATCCGACAAAGAAGAAAAACTTAACCTTTGGTTAAGTGGTAAGGTACGGGTGATGGTAGCAACCAATGCCTTTGGAATGGGTGTGGACAAGCCCAATGTGCGTTTAGTGGTTCATTATCAAATCCCCGATAGCTTGGAAAGCTATTTTCAAGAAGCAGGGCGAGCAGGAAGGGATGGCAAACCATCAACAGCCATAATTGTTTCTTCCAACGAGGATGCCAACAAAGCACAACAACAGTTTTTATCCAACTTGCCAGATGTGGCCTTTGTTAAAATGGTGTATTCCAAACTCAACAATTATTTCCAGATATCGTACGGCGAACTGATTTCTGAGCCATTCGCCTTTAAATTCAATGTCTTTTGCAAGCGATATCACCTTAATCCGAACACAGCTTATAATGCCATTAGAATATTAGATCAAAATTCGGTTTTAGCACTATCTGAAAATTACAAGGAAAAAACTACGCTCCAATTTGTGGCCCCAAAGGCCGAGATTTTTAATTATCTGGATAAAAACAGAAAAACAGCCCCAATTATTCAGACTATTCTGAGGACTTATGGAGGCATTACGGATTACGAAACAAAAATCAATCTATATCTACTGTCCCAAAAAACCGGTACTGGCGAAAAACAGTTGAAGTTGATACTGCAACAGCTTGCCGACGACCAGATTGTGAAGTATCAAAATAACACCTCGGACTTGGAAATTACTTTTTTGGTACCTCGTGAAGACGACCATACCATAAATCTGTTTGCAAGGAAGATCAAGGACTTTAATCAGGTAAAACAGAACAATATGGAGGCCATGCTGGGATACATTTCCAATGGAAAAATGTGCCGCAGTATATATCTGTTGAAATATTTTGGCGAAAAGACCTCCGAAAATTGTGGCACTTGCGATATTTGCACCAAGAAGAAAGTAGTACCCTCCCCTCATGATTTGGAGAAAAGGGTCATGGAACTCTTGGAAATTCACCCGCATACTTCCCGACAGTTGGAAAAAAAAATGGGGATTAACGAAAATGAACTTTTAAAAACACTGGAAGGACTACTGGAAGATGAGTTGGTCACCCTAAACTTTAAAAATGAGTACATTAAAAAATAGCCCACTACGTATTGTATTTATGGGCACTCCGGATTTTGCCGTGCAAAGCCTGAAAAAAATCTTAGAAGCTGGTTTAAACGTTGTCGGTGTTATTACAGCTCCCGACAGGCCTGCTGGTCGAGGTCGTAAAGTTCAGGAATCGGCCGTAAAACAATTTGCGGTACAGCACCAATTAAAAGTATTACAGCCCGCCAATTTAAAGGACGAGTCTTTTTTAGAAGAACTCAGTAGCCTTGAAGCAAACCTACAGGTCGTTGTGGCTTTTAGAATGTTGCCCAAAGTCGTTTGGCGAATGCCGGAATATGGCACTTTTAATCTTCATGCTTCCCTCCTGCCCCAATATCGTGGTGCAGCACCTATCAATTGGGCCATAATCAATGGAGAAACAGAAACAGGGGCCACTACCTTCTTTATTGATGAAAAAATAGACACAGGCAGCATAATTCTTCAGAAAACAGAAAAAATTTCCGAAAAGGACAGTGCCGGAACCCTGCACGATCGATTAATGGAGCTTGGTGCCGACCTAGTGGTAGAGACCTGCAAGCAGAT
>JAAEZN010000026.1 GCA_018222835.1 Algicola sp.
TCTGAACTCATAGGGTTATTTTTTGAAATTGATTCTGGTCTGTATCGTGAATCGGCTCGGTTTTTTGCTTCAAAGGTCGAGCTTCTTTGTTGGTCAGTACACTTTGTATCTCTGCCAAAATGGACAATCCAATTTCGGCAGGGGTCTCTGCTCCAATTTCTAACCCTACGGGTGCATGAATCTTGGCCAAATCTTCCTTTGATACTTCAATACCGTCATCCGCAAGCTCGTTAAGCATACGATTATACTTTTTTAACGGCCCAAGGATGCCGATATATGGTGTCTCTGCATTTCCAAGCAATAACTTGAGTACCGCTAGGTCATAATTATAATTATGGCTCATCAACACAAAACAGGTGCGTTGATCAATATTGATGTTCTTTAGTATTTCCTCTGGTTTGGTCACAATTACTTGGCACGATCCCACAAAACGTTCTTTATTCGCATGTGTTGGTCTGCCATCGGTCACGGTTACATTCCAACCCAGCAATTCGGCTTGTTGTGCCAAAATCTGGGCATCGTTCCCTGCTCCTACCAAAACTAATTTAACAGGAGGTTGATGTAATTGAATAAAGGCAAAATATGTTTTTTCTTCAATTGTTAGCTCTGCAAAACAAGAACTGCCTTCGTTGATGGCCTCCTTACTTTTAAAAAGCAAGGCTTGTTTCAATTCATTGGGAATGTTATTGCCAAAAACAACATTATTTTCATCAGAAACCAAAACAGTTCCCAGTTGCTGTTGGGATTTATCCAAATCAAAAACTACTGAAACCACCATTGGAATTTCCTGTTCAGCAACAACTTTTAAAAGTTCACAGGGATTGTTTGCTTTGGAATAGTCAATAGGCTCAAACAACACTTGAATGATTCCATTGCAGCCCAATTGTGCTCCGATTACCGCATCATCCTCATCGCTGGTATCGTAAGTGACCAGTTTGTTTTCCTGTCTATCCAAAGCAAAAAGAGCTTTTCTGAGTGCATCCCCCTCCAAACAACCTCCGCTAATGGCTCCGATGATACTTCCAAATTCATCCACCAGCATTCGAGCACCTGCCCTGCGGTATGATGATCCATCCACATGGACAACGGTAGCCAAAACACAGCGAATGCCCTGTGATTTCAACTCTTGATATTGCGCTATGATAACATCCAACTCCCTCATACGGTGATGGTTTTTAGTTGGTTGACGGCTTTTTTTATTTCAGAAACGGCCTTTTCAATGTCCTCCGAAGTGGTATTTCGTCCTGTGCTGATGCGCAAACTTGCCAAAGCGAGCTCATCTTCAATTCCCATTGCTTTTAACACATGGGATGGATTCACTTGATTTGCAGTGCACGCAGAGCCTCTTGAAACAGCCAAAGTGTTCAAATAACGAAGTAGCTTTGACCCATCAACTCTTTTGAACGATACATTTGTGGTATTTGGCAAACGCTCTTCATTTTGGCAATTAATTACAGCTCCTTCAAACACCTTGAGCCCCTCTTCCAATTGATTTCGGAGACTTCTTAATCTATGTTGATTTTCCTTCAAGTTTTGCTTTGTTATTTCACAAGCTTTGCCAAATCCAACAATCCCAGGAACATTCAAAGTTCCGGGTCGTACTCCTTTTTCATGGCTTCCCCCGAAAAGATGTTTATCAATGGAAATATTATTGTTTTTATTTAAGTAAAGTGCACCAACTCCTTTGGGTCCATAAAGTTTATGTGAAGAAAAAATAGCTATATCGACTCCCAAATCCTGTAAATCAACTGGAATTTTGCCCACCGCTTGTGTAATGTCGGACATTACAGGAATACTCATGGAATGTGCTATTTCGGTTATGGCTTTTATCGGATGAATTAGGCCCGTCTCATTGTTAGCCAGCATCAAACAGACTAAAATTGTGGAGGGTTTTATGGAAGACTCCAACGCCTTCAAATTAATGTTTCCTTGCCCGTCAACATCCAAATACGTAACCTCAAAACCATCAGACTCCAATTCCTCCAATATATCGAGGGTCGCTTTGTGCTCTGTTTTACAGGAAACAATATGATTGCCTTTATCCCTATTTCTTTTAAAAAATCCAAATAAGGCCAAATTGGCGGCTTCCGTAGCTCCCGAGGTAAAAGTTATTTCCGTAGATCTACAATTGACCAACTTGGCCACCTGTTCCCTTGCTGTTTCCACCGCATCTTCAGCATGCCAACCAAAAGAATGGTCACTGCTAGCATTGCCGAAATTTTGAGTGAAATACGGTAGCATTGCCTCCACCACCTTTGGGTCGGTGGGTGTGGTAGCGTTATAATCGAGATATATTTTTTCCGTCAAAGACAAATTACAGTCGTTATGTTTCGGTATGCATAACGCAATTTATAAAATTCTTTTAGTCTTGACATATGTTTTTCAAACCATTAAGAAATAAAATCAAACAAAATCTTTGGCCGCAAACATATTAATCGTAATATTGCAATGATTAAATAAAACTAATGGGTTTAGCCAAAACAGAAATATTCACCGACAAGGAAAACCAGATTGCAAAGTACTCCAAAGCTTTTGGACATCCTGCGCGAGTGGCTATTTTACAGTACTTGTTTAAACTTAACACTTGCGTGTGTGGCGACTTGGTAGATGAAATTGGTTTGGCTCAACCTACTATTTCCCAACATTTAAAAGAATTAAAGAAAATAGGCTTGATCAAAGGAAATGTTGAGGGTACAAGCGTTTGTTATTGTATCGATGTCGAGGAATGGAAAAAGATGAAATCCGTGATGTCTGAATTTCTAAATCAAGATATTCAAGCAAATAATTGTTGCTAAAAAAATTTGAATTTATTAATCGCAATATTACAATAAATATTTTATCATGAAATTAGAAGAAGTTAAATCGGCTTTGAGCAAATTAGAGAGAATTGCCTTTGAGCTACCTAATGGCAATTTGGTTCCCAACCATTTTCATGTTACCGAAGTAGGTAAAATAACCAAACACTTTATTGATTGCGGGGGCACTGTCCGCAACGAGGAAGTTGTCAACTTTCAACTTTGGAACGCTGACGATTACGACCACAGGCTTCATCCCGAAAAATTGGTCCACATTATTGAGCTATCACAAAAAACACTAGGCATAGGTGATTTAGAGGTTGAAGTGGAATATCAAGGCCAGACCATTGAGAAATTCGCTTTGGATTTTGATGGGAATAACTTCTTGTTGACTTCCAAAGAAACGGATTGTTTGGCCAAGGATAATTGCGGTATCCCTACCGAAAAACCAAAAGTAAAATTATCCGAAATACAAAGCACTCAATCCTGCACTCCAGGAAGTGGATGTTGTTAAAATTTAAACCAATGGCACTTTTTGACACTATAAATCAATTTGTCTCGAACTTGGATACAACATCCATTTCTGAGGAGAGGAAACAAACCTTGGCTCCACTTGTGGAGTATGTTCTGGAGAAGGCAAACAATGGTAAATCCATTCGTCTTAATTTTATTTGCACCCATAATTCCCGAAGGAGTCATTTGTCCCAGATTTGGGCACAGACCATGGCGCATTATTTTGAGATAAAAAATGTGAGCTGCTATTCTGGAGGTACGGAAGCCACTGCCCTGTTCCCGATGGTAGCTTCGACTTTGGCGAAAACTGGTTTTGAAGTGAATACGCTTTCCGAAGGGAAAAATCCCATCTACGGCATCAAGTTTTCGGAGAATGAACACCCTGTAATCTGCTTTTCCAAACGAATGGATGATGATTTCAACCCGAAATCAGATTTTGCAGCTATTATGACCTGTTCGCAAGCCGACGAAGGTTGCCCATTTGTTCCGGGTGCCAAAAAACGGATTCCCGTTACCTACGATGACCCCAAAGCATTTGATGGAACACCTCAACAAGTTGAAAAATACAGTGAACGAAGCAAACAGATTGCAACCGAAATGTTTTATGTTTTCTCCCAAATTCAAAACTAATGGCCATCAAGAAATTAAGCTTTTTAGATAAAAACCTGACCCTTTGGATTTTTGTGGCTATGGTCCTTGGAGTCGGAATCGGTTACTTCTTCCCGACATTCCCGGATTTTGTAAATTCATTCAGTAGCGGGTCAACCAACATTCCCATAGCTATCGGACTTATTCTGATGATGTACCCTCCACTGGCCAAAGTAAAGTATTCTTTGCTTCCAAAAGTGTTCAAAAACACCAAAATTCTAACCATATCTCTTATTTTAAACTGGATTGTAGGCCCGATTTTAATGTTTACACTGGCCGTACTCTTTCTTCGGGATTACCCAGAATACATGGTGGGATTGATTTTAATTGGTTTGGCCAGATGCATCGCCATGGTTTTGGTATGGAACGATTTGGCCGAAGGCAGCAGTGAATATGGTGCTGGTTTGGTGGCCCTGAACAGTATTTTTCAGGTTTTTGCCTATAGTTTTTACGCTTGGATTTTTATCACCCTACTCCCTCCCTATTTTGGATTTGAAGGTGCGATAGTGAACATATCCATCGGTACCATTGCCGAGAGTGTCGCCATTTATCTTGGCATTCCGTTTTTGATGGGTATTTTGAGCCGTCAGATTTTGGTAAAACTTAAAGGTGAAGAATGGTACACCACAAAGTTTATCCCAGCCATTTCACCCATTACATTGATTGCACTTCTATTCACCATTATCATCATGTTTTCCTTAAAAGGCGAGTTGATTGTTGAAATTCCTATGGATGTTTTGATCATAGCCGTTCCACTGCTGATTTACTTTGCCATTATGTTCATTATCGGCTTTTTTACAACAAAAGCCATGGGAGCCGCGTACGACAAAACTGCCGCAGTTGCATTCACGGCCGCAGGAAACAATTTTGAACTGGCCATTGCTGTGGCCATTGCTGTATTCGGTTTAAATTCCGGGCAGGCTTTTACCGGGGTTATTGGACCTTTAGTGGAAGTGCCTGCATTGATATTGTTGGTGAAGGTTTCGTTTTGGTTAAAGAAAAAATACTATAGTCCAAAAACGGTACAAATCTAATTTAAGCCTCTCTTTTTAAAATTTCTGGGAGTTTAGTAACTTCAACCTGATAATATTCTTAAAATCAAATAGAATCATGATTAGAGTTATCACTTTCCTTGGAATTATACTGTTTCTACTGTCCTGTAAAACCGACAAACATAACCCTCGACTCGAATTGGGGCTGGTGTACAATGTTTTACTCGACCCGGATATTGATAATTATGAAGTGTTTTCTATGGAGCTGGATGGTTCTGGCAAGAAAAACATCACAGACCACCATAATGTTGAATGGACTTATTACTCTTACAAGGATACGCTATATTTTATTTCGGACAGAGGGTCCTGTAAACGCTGTTATTCTCTCTACAAAAGCAATTTTAATGGTGAAAATATTCAAAAGGTATCCGATTTGGAGTTGGCCGATAGTTGGATGAGCACCAGAAATAATGGCGCCGAACTCATTGTTAAACCTAAACTTATTGATGAATCCACTTTTTATGTGCTCAACAGAAACGGAAAAATCATAAAAAGACTGGATACGGGACTACCATTTGCCGCCGATCCATTATTTGTTAATGATGGGGAACAGGTTGTTTTTAGAGGTGGCCAAACTAAAAGCAAGCGAATCCAAGGGTTTAATGAAGAGCTTTATATCATTGATCTAAATGGGAAAAACCGGAAACAACTCACCCATTACCCAGAAAAAGATACCTCTGCAGCTCAATACGGGTACAGGGCAGGAGCTCCTAGACTACACCCTACCGAAAATTTTGTCTCCTACCAAAGCAAACAAAATGGAAAATATAGTTTGTATGCAGTAAGCCTTGATGGAAACGACCATTGGAAGTTGACCGAAAATACCCAAAATGAGGGTTGGCACGATTGGAGTCCAGATGGTAAATGGTTGGCCATAGAGCTCTTCGACAACGAACAGTCACAATTTCATATCGGATTAATGAATTGGGAAACTAAAGATTTGAAGATTTTAACGGATGATAGCTTCAAATTTCAACAAGCACCAAATTTTATCTACAAAAAATAGAACGTAAGGTTTATCTTTCTTTTCAATTTAAAAAATGCATTTCATCGATAAAATCGGTATTTTCATGGATAAACGAAGGGTTTTTTCAATCTTCGAAGCTCAATAAGCATAAATCAAAACAGGGAATATCTTTACCCTGTTAAATCTAAAACCCCATACGATGAGAACAAAGATTTTTTTTGGAATTTTAATGGCCCTTGGTGTAGTAATGACGAGCTGTTCTGATGATAAAGGAACTGGCAGCCCTGAAGGAACGGGTACACTATCTGTTAGAATGACGGATGCCCCTTACCCATATGATCTAATGGCAGAAGCGAATGTGACCGTATTCAAAATTGAAGCACGTCAAGTTCAAGACGAGGATTCCGAAGACAGCAATTCCCCATACGTTACCCTGATGGAAGAAGAAATCGATATGAACTTGCTAGAACTCACCAACGGTGTTACCGAGCAATTGGCCAACGTGGAGGTTCCCGCAGGTTCCTACGATCTTATACGTGTATATGTAAAAGGAGTGAATGTTGTTTTGACGGATGGCACTACCTTTAATTTAAAAGTGCCCAGTGGAAGTTCAAGCGGCATCAAAGTATTTGTTGATCCCGCCATAACCGTTACCAGTGGTCTTTCTTCCGATCTATTATTGGATTTTGACGTAAGTAGCTCTTTTGTTGCCAAAGGAACTTTTAACAGTCCTTCAGGCATTAACGGTTTCAACTTTAAGCCGGTGATCAAGGCTACCAATGAATCTACTGCTGGGACTTTGACCGGAAATGTCTCAACTTTGATAGAAGACGCACCCGCACCGTTGGAGGGCGCTTTGATCTCAGTTTTTGCTGCAGACACTTTGAACACCACTTCTTTTACCGATGTTGACGGTAATTATGCCATTTTAGGCCTAGAGGCCGGTATGTATGAAGTTTTGTCCGAAATTGATGGTTATATCTCTAGCGATACTCTTGAGATACAGATAGATGCTGCAAATATTACAGTTCAAGACTTTGTGCTGGAAGCAGAACAACAAAATTCAGGTAACTAGTGTAGCCATCATTATAAACACTTTTAAAAAAGCAGGGGGGCAACACCCTGCTTTTTTAATATTGCCCCACTATTGGGACATATATTCATCCACAAAATCTATCAATTCTTTATCATGAAGATTTTTGGCCAACACACGGCCCTCTCCATCCAACAAAAAATTGGCGGGAATAGTCTTTAATCTTAAAGCTTCCATTAAAGGGTTTTGATCACCCTGCAAATGCGAGGCATGCAACCAACGATATGCCCCATCTTTTTCAATAGCCCTGTCCCACGCCTGCTCGCTGCTCTCCAAGCCATAGGCCACGATCAGAAAATCTCTTGAGCCATATTTTTCCCATAACGGCACCAGTACATTACGATTTTCCACTCTACACGGCGCGCACCAAGATGCCCAAACATCCAACAAGATCAGCTTTTTATTTTTTGATAGTTGCTGTAAAGAAGTTTCCGTTCCATCTTTCATGGGTAAATGTATCTCTGGAATCGAATCCCCGATAAGAACAGGTAAGTTTTTTTTATCGACTGTTGCTGTAAATTGTTGCACCCATTTATGATCAGGATATAAGTTGCCCCATTTTTGGGATTGTGCATAAACCAATTCCGCAATACGTTCATAATTACCTTCTGGACTGGCCCACCTTACGGCAATCAAAGCTGGAAGCAACTCTTTGGTTGTATTGGAGAAATTCAGTAATTCTGCTTGATAGTTAAAGAGGCTCTTTTCCCTGTACAGTAAATCTTCATCTGCTCCATGATTGTTCTTTTGATTCCCAAGATGCTTTTTATAGGCATCCAAACGCAAATCTCTTAAGTGCAACATGGCACTGTTTCCTTCTGATAGCCCATTAATAGATAGTGAAGCCTGAAAACGGGTAATATCAGCCTCAACACTCAACCTGTTGCCAGACACATGGACTAAAGGAAAATAATTGTCCGTACTCGGGTTTTCGTTCAGTAATTTACTGGGGTACTTCTCCCCTTTTTTCTGCACAACAAGCGTTATCACCTCATTATCTTGAATATCTGGCGATTTTTGGAATTGAAAGCTCCCATCTAGGCCAACCGCGGCCGAATCCAAAACCTTTCCAACAAAACTTTGGGCCACATCATCGAACTTTTCTGGCTGCACCAGATACACCATTGGTTTCCAATCTTCACCATCTTCCAAATTAAGGGTTCCCGAAAGCCATGGAGCATCGGAACAGGATTGCAGCACGGACAGATATAAAAAGAGAAGTTTCAATATATTTTTCATGGTAGTAAAAATAACCAATTCTGCTCTTGAGCTTACCTTAAAACATCCCCATCAAAACCAGAAAATCATCACATTGGACACTTATTGTTTGAATTGCAGTTATTTACCTGCTTTTTTGCCGACCAACCTATCAATCAACACAATCAGTAATACCATGAAAACAGAAAACAGTATCAGTTTAATCTTGAGAATAGTTCCTGCAGCCATCCTTTTACAAACGCTTTACTTCAAATTTTCGGCAGCTCCGGAATCGGTCCACATATTTACAACCCTTGGACTGGAACCCTGGGGAAGAATAGGTTTGGGTATTATTGAATTGGTCGTTGCGCTGCTCATTCTTATCCCTAAAACCACTTGGATAGGCGCTATTCTAGGCATTGGAATTATGCTGGGTGCCATATTTTCCCATATTACACAATTGGGTATAGTGGTACAAAATGATGGAGGTGTACTTTTTACCCTGGCTTTGGTTACCTTTATTTTCTGCGTAATTCTTGTTTGGATCAACCGGGATCAAATCCCATATCTGAACAAATAGCATGTAAAAACCAAATTTCTCCAAATAACAACATATCTTGTATGGGTATGGCATTTTACACTAACTTTTGTCCATCTATCCATTACTTTGCAAGGTGTGCTATTTTATTCCTTTTTGGGTTTGGGTTTAAATGTAATGCCCAGAATGATACGGTCTCGCTTATCAACTATACGGATAAAATTATTGTCAAGGCCAATATCGATACCCGAAACGATGCGTTTTTCTATAGAAATAAAGAAGAAAACACTCGACTTCATTTAAAACCCAATAACAGATATCGTTTGTTTTTATCCTTGGATTATGAGTTTTTAGGAGTTAGCGTCGGTTTTGTGCCAAAATTCCTGGGTGCAAACAGCGATGAAAATCTAAAAGGAGAATCTACTTTCTCGGACTATCAGTTCAGATTTTTTCTTGGCAAATGGGTTCAAGGGCTCAGTTACCGCAAAATTTCCGGGTATTATATTCGAAACACTAAGGATTTTGCCCCTAATTGGATAGAAGGTAAACACCCATATATACAGTTCAACAATTTGTTCAGTAAGGTATTCGGGATGTCCACTTCCTATGTATTCAACCCTAATTTTTCATATAGAAACATTGTTTACCAAAACGAGTGGCAAAAGAAAAGCAGTGGAAGCCTAATTGGCTCTCTGCATTACGATTACAGCATTTTTGATTTAAATGAAGAAGAAATAGTGAACAGGGAAAAGTTTTTTAATGTTCGATTGGAACCCGCTTACTATTACACCTTTGTACTTCTCGATAATTGGTTTTTATCCGCAAACATGTCCCCTTCATTAGGTTTGCGATTTTCCAAAGCAGAATCGGAAGTTGACGGCAACCCTACTGTTGAAAACAATAC
This sequence comes from Algicola sp., assembly GCA_018222835.1. Lineage (GTDB taxonomy): Bacteria > Bacteroidota > Bacteroidia > Flavobacteriales > Flavobacteriaceae > Flagellimonas. Next base: position 9,708 of record JAAEZN010000026.1, read on the forward strand.
TTATGTTACGCGACGGCTAGCAGGTGGCCTTAATGTGGGGTACAGCTCAAAGAGGGTAATCTATGGGCTTAACCTTACGTTTAGTGCGGACTGGTACAACAACGACAGTATTTCATCAACTGAAAACGACCAATTCTACGGTTCAATCTATGTAGGCTATCGGTTTGATTCCCCAAAGTTTGTGCAGCGGATCTTTAAGCCTTTAACTGGGCGAGAGATTGTTGATTAATGTAATCTATTCAGATATTGTCGTTTCCTTCTCCCCCATTCTCTTCAAGGAAAGGGACTCGTACACCTTATCCAGAATTTCCGGCTTGTCGGCGAGCACTACCAATTTATCGTTCGTTTCAATTTCGGTAAGTCCGTTGGGGGTAATATAATTTCCGTTCCGTTCGATCATTGCGATAATGGCTTTCTTTGGAAACCTGAGGTCAACGATTTTCACCCCATTGGAAGGACAGGATTCTGTTATTTTGATTTCCTTCATTACCGCTTTTGGGTGTTCGGATAACAACTCATCCGTAGCGGACAAGGGTTTTGCACTTTCTGGTAGCCCCACATGAAGCCATTTTGCTACAATGGACAATGTACTGCCTTGAATAAGTACCGAGGTAATGGAGACAAAGAAAACAATATTAAATATGGTATGGGCCTTTTCGATATCGGCCAAAAGAGGATATGTGGCAAACACAATGGGCACCGCCCCCCGTAATCCGACCCACGAAATATAAAATCTCCTTCTCGTCTTCATACGAAACGGCAACAAGGAGATGAAAACTGCCAAAGGACGGGCAACAAATATCAGGAACAAGGAAATCAGTAGTCCAATTCCCATAAATGGGACTATTTCGGAGGGGTAAACCAACAGTCCCAAGGTAAGGAACAAGACAATCTGCATAAGCCATGCGAGTCCATCGAACATTCGCATGATTGTTTTTTTGTGTATCAAATTCTGATTACCCAAGTAAACGGAACAAATGTATATGGCCAAAAAACCATTGCCCCCGATAAAATCGGTTGCCGAAAAGGTAATGAACATTAAAGCAATGGTAAGCACGGGATATAGTCCCTCAAAATCCAATCGTATTTTATTGATAATGATTTTACTGAGCTTGCCAAACAAAAATCCGGCAGCACCGCCAAGCGTCATTTGTAGAAAAAACATGGGCAAGACCGATAAAATATTTTTCTCAGGAAATTGCACCAAAGTCAAAAAAGCAATGGTAAGCACATAGGCCATGGGATCGTTACTCCCACTCTCCAACTCCAAAGTAGGCCTTAGATTTTTTTTGAGGGCCAAATTTTTGCCTCGCAATATCGAAAATACGGCAGCTGCATCCGTGGAAGATACAATTGCCCCCAACAACAGACTTTCGTACAAGGCAAAATCGGTGACCAAGTACACAAAATAGCCCAAACCCACTGCTGTAAGCAACACGCCCAAGGTGGACAGTGCTATCCCCTCTTTTAGTACAGGCTTCACAGATTGCCAATTGGTATCCAGCCCACCGGAAAACAAAATAAAGTTTAGCGATACAACTCCCACAAACTGGGCTATTTTTGGATTGTCGAAATAAATACCACCAATCCCGTCGGATCCGGCCAACATTCCTATGGTCAAAAACAACAATAAAGTGGGGATACCGAATCGATAAGTGGTCTTGCCTGCCAAAATACTTATCAGCAATAATACCGATCCTATTAAAATGATGTTTTCTATGGTGATGTTCATATAGTAGGCAAGAATAAGAATTTAAAATCGGACAACAGACAACATCGATAATTTGCTGAATTTTCAGAATTACGAAGTTAATTCAATTTGTCTGATTTCTAGTTCCGTAATAGAGGGTCAAAACTATTAAACTGGAAAAAAGGACAAAGATTTTGGTTTTCATCGGCTCATTTTTCAAACATCCTTATGCTCGTCAAAAAACACAAAAAGCACGTTTAAACGCGTTTTCGACTCTAAACATGTGTTAATCAGCTAAAAAATAATCGATAAAGTGCACTTTTTAGTCGTTAAAAGTAAAAACCTATGAAAAATTGATAAGTATTCCCACTGATTGTTTTTGATCTTTGCTATGTATTAACCCCCAAATCTATACATCATGACACGATCTACTATTTACAGCTTACTTGTTTCAGGAATGATACTCGCCAGTCAGAATACTTTTGCGCAGGCAGATGAAAAGATAATTAACGATACTATGAACGGGAGCGTTTCCACTATTGATGGTTATGTGCCCTCCATGTCGATTACCAAAGATGGAAAAACAGCTTATTTCAGTAAAGGGACCTACCAAAAACCGCTCTATGGTGTTTTTTCCAAGAAAGAATTGGTGTACCATGTGTACCGTGCCGAAAAAGTGAACGGTGAATGGACCAACGTTACCCAATTGGAAGTATGCCCAAAACACTACTCGGCCAAACATCCTACTGTTACTGCAGATGGCAAGCGTTTGTTCTTCGCCTCCAACATGAAAGGTACTTTTGGCAAATATGATATTTATGTTACTGAAATCGCCGCAGATGGTACAGTGGGTATTTCCAAAAACCTTGGCCCTAAAGTAAATACTAAAGAGGATGAACTTTATCCGAGCATCTATAACGAGACTTTATTGTTCTTTGCTTCCGAAGGAAGAGACGGATATGGTGGACTGGACCTTTACGCTTCGCAGGTAGTTAAAAATACACTTACTCCTTCTGTAAACCTTGGCGCCCACATTAATAGTAATAGTGATGAATATGCCATACAACTTAGCCCTGAGAAAAAACTAGGATTTGTAGTGTCCAATAGAGGATTCAATAATACCGTTTCACAATATACAGTGGCCTATGGACGTTCAAGTAAGCAGAGCCAGTACATCGATGTTGCCAATAATGAGGCCGGATTCGAAACTGTGATGAATAATGAGACCAACGAATATGTGGATGCATCTTTCCAAGATCAACAATAATAACAGATTACAAATTACATACTGAATCGGTCAATTAACCTGAAAAGTGTCTTATGAAACTGTTTCATAGCCGAGATTTGAAACATTCATGACAATGATAAGAAAGACAGGGGGAAACTGACAGACTATCATAAAAGCGGGTTGTATTATTTCAATCTGACCGATTTACTTCAAGAATAGGATGCTGATGGGACGGCATCCTATTTTTTTTTACAACTATTTGATATATTGGCTCTTACATTAAAAACACTTCAATTATTTATATTGAAGCTTGAGAGGTTGTATTTACACAAAAGTGCATTTGAACGAAAATGACTACAAATATTACCAACAATAGTTAAAAATTTCTAAATTCGGTAGTGAAATAATACAATCCCAAATCTATTATGTCATGAAAAAAAATTACACCACTCGAAAAAAAGGCGTCCCAAAACTTCTTTTTACTTTACTTTTTTGACGAGTTAACCCCTCAACTACACAAGTTTTAGCCCTTAATCCCTTTTAGGGATTAAACCCAATTTTGGAGAATCCATTACGGAGCTCTATTTGTTGTTGTCTTTGTTTTAGGCAATGTTGCAAGGCGCTTTATTGGCTTGTCCCAACTTCAAAATTGCGGATGAGGACGACGTTGTCCATAACTTAACCTACAAAAATTTATGTAACAGTTTACCCCCAAATCTTTCTTATCATGAAAAAGAATACATTAAAAATTGCCATCATCGACAATGATGACACGCTTGGCGGCATTTACACACAGTACTTCCAAGAAACGGAAGACTACGAACTCCTCGGAATCTATACCTCGGTTCACGGCTTATTGTCCAGTTTTGTGCCTTCGCACCCGGACATTATTATCTGTGAAACCATGCTCAATGGAATTTCAGGAATAGATGGCCTGGATTATTTTTATCGAAAAAACAAAGACCTTAAAGTATTGATGATGAGTCAAAAAAGCGACTTTCAACTTATAAAGGAAGCTTTTAAAAAAGGCGCTAATGGCTATCTAATCAAGCCCATTACCAAAGATCGTATGTTCAATGCTCTCGACGCACTGGACCAACATGGTATCGCCCTAGAATTGGACGTGGCCAAAAAAATCATTGATTCGTTCCAAACAAAATCGTTCGATGTGTTTTCTAAAAAAGAAAACGAGATCATTGAATTGCTTACTCAAGGCTTTACCTACAAAATGATCGCGGACAAACTGTTTGTTACTCCTAGCGCAGTGAACTTCCATATTCAAAATATTTATGTGAAGCTAAATGTGAATTCAAAATCGGAAGCGTTGAGAAAAATCAAGGAAATGGAGATACAACAATTGAACGCCGCGTAAACCGGAAACTTCCTCTAAACAAAAAAGCCCTGACGAATTCGTCAGGGCTTTTTCTATTATATATAAGATGTGAATTATTTCACTTCTTCAAAGTCAACATCTTCCACGTTGTCACCTTCAGCAGCTCCGCCATTATTGGCAGCACCTTCAGCTCCACCGGCAGATGCTCCTGCAGCACCACCTTGCGCTTCTGCTTGTGCTTTGTACATTTCTTCGGAAGCTACTTTCCATGCCTCGTTGATTTTTTCCAAAGCAGGCGTGATTACCGCTAGATCTTTGCTCTCGTAGGCTTTTTTCAATTCTTCCAAAGCATCTTCGATAGGCTTTTTCTTGTCTTCGGACAATTTATCGCCAAATTCGCTCAATTGCTTTTCTGTTTGGAAGATCATGGCATCGGCCTCGTTCAATTTATCAGCAGTTTCTTTCGCTTTTTTATCGGCTTCAGCATTAGCTTCGGCTTCGGCTTTCATCTTTTTGATTTCTTCCTCGGTCAAACCAGAAGATGCCTCGATACGGATATCTTGGGTCTTGTTCGTGGCTTTGTCCGTTGCAGAAACTTTGATGATACCGTTGGCATCAATATCAAAGGTCACTTCAATTTGAGGTGTACCTCTTGGAGCTGGCGGAATGCCGTCCAAGTGGAACCTACCAATGGTCTTGTTATCCGCTGCCATGGGCCTTTCTCCTTGCAGTACATGGATTTCAACCGAAGGTTGATTATCTGCTGCAGTAGAGAACACCTGTGACTTCTTCGTTGGAATGGTGGTATTCGCCTCAATTAATTTGGTAAATACACTTCCCATAGTTTCGATTCCCAAAGAAAGCGGGGTAACATCCAATAGAAGAACATCCTTTACATCTCCTGTCAATACACCACCTTGGATAGCTGCACCGACGGCCACAACCTCATCAGGGTTTACTCCTTTTGATGGTTTTTTGCCAAAGAATTTTTCAACGGCTTCCTGTACCGCGGGGATACGGGTAGAACCACCTACTAGGATTATTTCGTCGATATCGCTCTTGGAAAGTCCGGCAGATTTCAATGCTTTTTCGCAAGGCGCGATGGTTCTTTTAACCAAATCAGCGATCAATTGCTCAAACTTGGCTCTGGACAATGTTCTCACCAAGTGCTTGGGGCCAGATGCCGTAGCCGTCACGTATGGCAGGTTAATTTCTGTTTGTGCTGAAGAAGACAACTCGATTTTGGCCTTTTCGGCAGCTTCTCTTAAACGCTGAAGTGCCATTGGGTCTTTACGAAGATCCATGTCCTCATCCTTAATGAATTCTTCCGCCAACCAATCAATTATTTTTTGGTCAACATCATCACCTCCCAAGTGGGTATCACCATCTGTGGCCAATACTTCGAACACACCATCTCCCAATTCAAGAATGGAAACGTCGTGTGTACCACCACCAAAGTCGAATACCACTATTTTTTGGTCCGTATCTTTTTTATCGAGTCCATATGCCAAAGACGCAGCGGTTGGCTCATTGATTATACGTTCTACCGTAAGGCCTGCAATTTCGCCAGCTTCTTTGGTGGCCTGTCTTTGAGAATCGTTAAAATATGCAGGAACAGTAATTACCGCTCTGGTCACATCTTGCCCCAAGTAGTCCTCTGCAGTTTTCTTCATTTTTTGAAGAATCATAGCGGACAACTCCTGAGGTGTGTACAAACGACCATCTATATCGACCCTTGGCGTATCGTTATCTCCTTTAACCACCTTATAAGGAACCCTGTTGGCCTCCTTACTGGATTCTGAGTATTTGTTACCCATAAATCTCTTAATGGAATAAATTGTTTTGTGGGGGTTGGTAACGGCCTGTCTTTTTGCAGGGTCACCTACCTTGATTTCACCACCCTCAACAAATGCAATCATCGATGGAGTGGTTCGCTTACCTTCGGCGTTTGGAATTACCACAGGCTCGTTACCTTCCATTACAGAGACGCAGGAGTTGGTCGTACCTAAGTCTATACCTATAATTTTGCTCATCGTATCTAAAGTTATATCTGTTTAAAAAATCCTTTTTCGTTTGCTCTTTAAATGTCAATGTTCATGCCACGGCCTACAATATGACAAGCTGTCAGATTATTGAGAATATCTTGATTTAAGACTTGCTACGGCCAAGTTTATTTACACTGTCATAAAATATGTAGATCGATATTTAAAAATTCTCATTTTTTTATTTCTTAGCTTCCTATATTTGAAACTATAAATTGAGTTTATGGAGTGTATTAGTGTGTTCGATATGCTAAAGATAGGCGTGGGGCCTTCCAGCTCACATACGCTTGGACCCTGGCGGGCCGCCGAACGGTGGATAGCCGAACTTGAAGAACAGAAGGTCTTCAATAACGTTCAGCACGTAAAAGTCCATCTCTATGGCTCACTTTGTCTCACAGGAAAGGGTCACGCCACGGACATTGCCGTGGTTATGGGGCTAATGGGTACCGACCCGGAAACTGTGGAAATTGACAGTATTTCAGGAAGTATTGACAGTATCAAGGCAGAAAACCAATTGAACTTTGGAGGAAAGAGAGCAATCCCTTTCAGTTTTCAGAACGATATCCTCTTTAAAAAAGAGTTTTTGCCCTTCCATGCCAACGGTATGCTGTTCGAAGCAACATTAAACAACGGAACCGTTTTCTCCGAAACATATTACTCAATTGGTGGTGGATTTGTGGTAAAAGAAGAGCGAACCCATGCCAAGGAAAACAAAGAAACGTTTAAAACCTTTCCGCACCCCGTAAAAACAGGCAACGAACTTCTCGACCATTGCAATACACAAAATAAATCCATCTCCACTATTGTGATGGAAAACGAACTTTCATTGCGAACGGAACCCGAAATTGACGAGGGTATTGCCCGTATCTGGAATACCATGTTGGAGTGCATGTATGTAGGGTGCCACACCGAAGGAAAGCTTCCGGGAGGATTGAACGTTAAACGTCGTGCTTTCGAAATCCATCAAAAATTAAAAGGCAATGTCCCCTACTCCAATCCACAGGAATGGCTGGAAAGCATTCGGGACACAGAGGTAAGGTTCCGGCAGATCATTAAATGGGTAAGCTGCTTTGCACTGAGCGTCAACGAAGTGAATGCATCGCTCGGGCGCGTGGTCACCGCCCCTACTAATGGTAGTGCCGGCGTTATTCCCGCCGTTTTAATGTACTATATGGTAATTGAAAACCACGATGCGAACTTTGACGATGTAAAGCAGTTTTTGTTGGTAGCGAGCGAGGTGGGCAGCATCTTTAAAAAAGGAGCCACTATTTCCGCAGCTATGGGTGGCTGCCAAGCCGAAATCGGAGTTTCTTCTGCTATGGCTGCAGCTGGCTTAACCGAGTTAATGGGCGGTTCCCCGGAACAAGTATTGATCGCTGCAGAAATTGCCATGGAGCATCATTTGGGATTAACCTGCGACCCTATTGGTGGTTTGGTGCAAGTACCCTGCATTGAACGTAACGCCATGGGTGCCATTAAAGCAATAAATGCCGCTGAATTGGCTTTGGATACCGACCCGAAAGATTGTAAAGTTCCTTTGGATAAAGTAGTGAACACAATGTGGGAAACCGCAAAAGACATGAGTTCCAAATACAAAGAAACCTCAGAAGGAGGTCTTGCTGTTGGCGTATTTTTAAGTGATTGTTAATCCATACAGCCTTCCTTGCCCCTAGTGTCTATTAGGTAAATAATCTTCCATTCGCCATCAAAATTGATGAGCTGGAACGAATTGATGCCGCAATGGCTGAACTCACCATTCAACCAAAATTCATAGCCCACCCAAGCATTGGCCATGGTCCTATCCACTTGAATGGAGAAAGAAGTAAGTTTTTCCTCAAACTTCATGGTTTCAGGGATACCAACTATAGATTTTAGAAAATTTGGAAATTCCTCTGTTTTAAAAAGTGTCTTGCCTTCGGGGTTCCTCCCAGTGGTCTGCAAAACAATTTCGTTGGCTACGATACTTTTAATAATTGTGGAGTCTTGCTTGTGGAATCCATCAAAAAAAGTTTCGATTACTTGTTTAACTTCATTCTTTGCTTCCCCGGAGGGATTTGGACCTTGGGCATTTCCATAAAACGTTACGGTAAAAAGAATTACGGCACTTAACAGTTTTCTCATTTTATTAGTTTTTTGATTGTCTCCTAAATTAAACAAATCTGCTTACTTTTAACCATCAAAAAAAATGTCAATGTCAACAGCTAAAAAAGAGTATCGGAGGGTAACGGTAAAATCGTTGGTGGAAATGAAGAAGCATGGAGAGAAAATCAGCATGCTCACTTCCTACGACTATTCCATGGCAAAAATTGTCGATGGTGCCAACGTGGATGCCATTTTGGTGGGCGATTCCGCCAGTAATGTAATGGCGGGCCACGAAACCACTTTGCCCATTACTTTGGACCAAATGATCTATCACGCAACCTCTGTTGTGAGGGCGGCCAAAAGAGCCTTAGTTGTTGTTGACATTCCTTTTGGGAGTTACCAAGGTGACTCCAAAGAAGCGTTGCGTTCCGCCATCCGAATTATGAAAGAAAGTGGTGCGCATGCAGTAAAGGTCGAAGGTGGCGAAGAAATTAAGATATCCATCAGCCGAATTTTGGAAGCTGGAATCCCGGTGATGGGCCACTTGGGACTTACCCCACAATCCATCTATAAATTTGGAACCTACACGGTACGCGCCAAAGAAGAAGAAGAGGCCGAAAAATTAAAGTCCGATGCCAAATTATTGGAAGAACTGGGCTGCTTTGCTATTGTTTTGGAAAAAATACCCGCAAAATTAGCCAAAGAGGTGGCGGAAAGTGTATCCATTCCAATTATTGGTATCGGTGCAGGTGGCGGTGTAGATGGACAAGTTTTGGTAGTGCACGATATGCTGGGAATGACGCACGAATTCAACCCAAGGTTCTTACGTAGATACTTGAACTTATATGACGAAATGAGCAAAGCGGTTTCCCAATATGTGGATGATGTAAAAAGTCAGGATTTCCCGAACGAAGAAGAATCGTATTAAATCGGTTGGACTTTTTGATAGTTTGATTATTGGGTTCCTTCTTTTTGATGTGATCACCTATCTTTAGGCCTCAACCCCAACAATCAATAAATCAGTAAAAATGCATCGATTTAAAGATTTGGAAATATGGAGGTTGAGCAGAAAGTTTTGTTCAGATATTTACGAAACCACATCATCATTTCCGGAAACTGAGAAATTTGGAATCACCAGTCAACTAAGAAGAGCTTCAATATCGGTCCCTTCAAATATTGCCGAGGGTTGCTCAAGAAAATCAAACAAAGATTTTTCCAGGTTTTTGGAAATTGCCATAGGTTCAATGTATGAGATCGAGACTCAATTATTAATTTCCAATGATTTGAATTTTATCAAAAGCAAAGAATTGAATATACTTTTACAAAATCTAGATATCATTTTAAAAATGACCTCCAAGTTCAAATCTTCTCTAAAGTGAGTTCCAAAAATCCAAAAACCCAGGAGTCCAACAGATCAAACCCCTCCAATCTTCAAGTGCTTTTTGAGGATAATCACCTTATTGTTGTAAATAAACGTGCTGGAGATATTGTACAGGGCGACAAAACCGGAGACGAGCCTTTGAGCGAAGTCGTAAAACAATATATCAAAGCGAAATATAACAAGCCTGGCAACGTGTACTTGGGCGTTGTGCACCGGCTGGACAGACCTACTTCCGGAATAGTTCTCTTTGCAAAAACTTCGAAGGCTTTGCCCCGTTTAAATAAGATGTTTGCAGAGGGTGATACCAAAAAAATATATTGGGCAGTAGTCAAAGATGCGCCTCCAAAAGAAAAGGATACTTTGAGCCATTGGTTGGTCAGGAATCCAAAACAGAACAAATCCTACGCCCATAACAAGGAGGTTCCCAATAGCAAAAAAGCAGTTTTAGATTATAAGGTTATTCAAAAATTGAACAGCTATTATTTACTGGAAATTGACTTAAAAACTGGCCGACACCATCAAATAAGGGCACAATTAGCAGCCATTGGCTGTATTATAAAAGGTGATTTAAAATATGGCGCGGACCGAAGCAACAAAGATGGTGGAATCCATTTACACGCCAGAAGTTTGGCCATGTTGCATCCTGTAAAAAAAGAACCCATTGCCTTTTTGGCCCCTCCTCCGGACGACCCCGTATGGAATGCTTGCATTAACGAGTAAGAGCCACGGCTTTTTCCCGAATAATTTGGGAAACAGGTTTATTGTGCAAGTGACTTTCCAGCCAAGATAGAATGTCCAAATAAAGAAATGCCCTTTTTTCATAGGGATGGTTCTCGTATTTCTTAAGCTCATTGTACAGTTTCTGGAACTCCCCTTTTAAATCAGTCGGATAAATATCCCCAAGGTTTCTTAGAAACTTGATCATCTCCTTTTGCACCTCGTGTAAATCGTTCATTTTCAATAGAAACTTGTAAGTACTTTTAAGCTGTACTTCCAAATGATAATCCATCCCGGCCTCATAATGTGCCACAAGGCTCAACACTCTGGCAAAGCACATTAAATCTTCGCGCATTTTTAGCTGCTTGTTGGATATTATCTTTTTAAGATAAGCGATACAGTTCTTGTTATCCCCGTTTCCAAAATATAAGCATGCAATTTTATAATAGAGCAACATAATATGGTGCTCATCAATCTGCTGCCTGTGTTTTTTAATGCCGTATTCGATAATATTAACCAAATAAATGCCTTTATCGAACGTCCCTTCCAAAAAATGAAGATTCAACTTATTCGTGTTAATGTACAAAAAGGCAAGTGATGCAATATTATCGTTCTTAGGAAACCTATCATCATTTACCTGCTCTTCCAAACGCTCCAAAGTCTCTCTAAACTGTGATGCATACTTCACAAAGAAAAGAGATTCCAATAGATAGTGGTTCCCTTTTAAAAAAAACACTGGGTTCAGGGAAATCATATGCTCATTCTCATAGAACAAGTCCACCCATTTGCTGGAATACTTATAGGCTGACAAAAAGTCTTGGATAAGCAAACTGTACCACAAATGTGCCTTGTAAAGCCACAGTTTTTCACGAAAACCCATTTTTTCAATGTCGTACTCGGGCATGTGTCCTTCAAAATAGGTCCTAACCTTTTTAAGATCCTCATCGCTTCTTACGTAGCCCACTTTTAACATTGTGCCGTACAATTGCAACGAAAGGTTGGAAAGTTTACTGGTGAGAACATTTAAGGCAGATAGCTCTTTTGCTTCAACCGCAAGTTCGTCCGCCCTATCCGGAATACTACGTGTTATATATTGGGTCTCTATAACCTTTTCCAGCTCAACAATTTCATACGCTACGTTCTTCTCCTCATTTTCTATGGCGAAACTTTTTGCCTTCTCCAAAATCTTCAGGCTTTGCTTATACAGTCCCTTCTGATATAAAATTGTAGCAAAATCCAATTGCTCCCGTATCTGAATGCGTACATTTTGGTTTACGGGGTTCAATCTCAAGCTCACCAAAATCTGTTTGTACAAATGCGCCTTGAGGTTGGAGAGTTGTGATTTCTTAACAATGCCACTATCCAAAATCTGCTTTTCATCATACTTTCTCATTTTGTCCAAGAGATTGAACAAAGCCAAAAATTTTGCATCCACATTCACTCCTAATCTTCCAACGTATAATTTAAATTGACGTTTTTCGGATTTGGAAAGCGATTTCACTAAAACAAATAAGGCATCCTTATGGGCATTTGTCATCGTAAAAAATATTAATTATAATATTGATTATCAGTGATATATATCAACAAAAAAGCAATTTAACGTTGTAACGGATACATAATCGCTTTTCGTCTTCTACCCTCCTTCTCTATTTTCGTAAGTCATAGAAAAAACAGGTTGATATAATGGGTAAAGATAAGGTAGAAATTTTTGACACAACGTTACGAGACGGAGAACAGGTACCAGGTTGTAAACTGGACACCGAACAAAAATTAATCATTGCCGAACGATTGGATGAACTTGGTGTTGATGTAATCGAAGCAGGGTTTCCCATATCTAGCCCCGGTGATTTTAAATCTGTCAACGAAATTGCCAAATTGGTTAAAAATGCAACCGTTTGCGGATTGACCCGTGCAGTAAGAAAAGATATCGAAGTGGCCGCCGAAGCCATTAAAGATGCTAAAAGACCAAGGATTCATACTGGAATCGGAACTTCCGAATCCCACATTAAATATAAATTCAATTCTACCCAAGACAAAATTATTGAACGTGCTGTTGAAGCCGTATCCTATGCAAAGTCTTTTGTAGAGGATGTAGAATTTTATGCTGAAGATGCCGGTAGGACCGACAATGAGTTTTTAGCGAGAATCTGCGAAGCGGTTATCAAAGCTGGAGCAACAGTACTCAATATTCCGGACACAACAGGCTACTGCCTACCCGAGGAGTATGGTGCCAAAATGAAGTATTTGAAGGAGAACGTAACCGGGATCGATAAGGCCATACTTTCCTGCCATTGCCACAATGACCTAGGGTTGGCCACAGCAAATTCCATTGCCGGGGTAATCAACGGAGCCAGGCAAATTGAGTGTACCATTAATGGTATCGGTGAAAGGGCCGGGAACACTTCTTTAGAAGAGGTTGTGATGATCATGAGACAACACCCGTACTTGAACCTGGATACGAATATTAACAGCAAATTACTTTGGGATACCAGTAACATGGTTTCGCAAAAAATGGGAATGCCCGTACAGCCCAACAAGGCCATTGTAGGCTCCAATGCGTTTGCCCACAGCTCGGGAATACACCAAGACGGAGTAATCAAACAAAGGGAAACCTACGAAATAATAGACCCAAAAGATGTAGGTGTCAGTGAATCATCTATCGTGCTTACGGCACGTAGCGGACGTGCTGCACTCGCCTATAGAGCAAAAAATATAGGTTACGAACTTACCAAGCTTCAATTGGATGCGGTATATCAAAACTTTTTGCAGTATGCAGATAGGAAAAAAGAAATTTTGGATGAAGACATTCACGAGATCGTTGAAACCAGCGATATCGGAATGAAAAGTTTAGCTTAAACAACGACTTTATATGGCTTTAAAAATAGCATTGCTTCCCGGTGATGGCGTAGGACCAGAAGTATTGGCCCAAACGGTAAAATGTTTGGAAGCTGTTGAGGAAAGATTCAATCAACATTTTCTTTTTAAGGAAGCTCCCGTAGGAGCTATCGCTATTGATAAAAAAGGGGTTCCCTTGCCCAATACAACGCTAAAATTATGCAAAGAGGCCGATGCCGTTCTTTTTGGCGCCATTGGTGACCCAAAGTACGACAATGACCCTGAGGCCAAGGTTCGTCCCGAACAAGGGTTGCTACAATTACGCAAAGAACTTGGATTGTTCGCCAACATTAGACCCGTTATGGCCTACCCAACTTTGTTGGACAAGTCGCCCTTGAAACGCGAGGTAATCCGAGGAACGGATTTTGTTATCTATAGAGAGCTTACGGGCGGCATATATTTTGGTGAGAAAAAATTGAACGAGGAAGGCACCAAGGCTTCCGACCTTTGCGAATATACCGAAGAAGAAATTAGCCGTATAACACATTTGGCCTTTAAAGCGGCCAAGAGCAGAAAAAAGAGGTTGACTTTGGTAGATAAGGCAAATGTACTGGAGTCTTCGAGGCTTTGGCGCAAAGTGGTGACCAAAATTGGCGAAAGCTATCCAGAGGTAACATTGGACTATTTATTTGTGGACAATGCAGCAATGCAGATTATCCTTAACCCCAAACAGTTCGATGTTATTTTAACGGAAAATATGTTCGGTGACATCATCTCTGGCGAAGGCAGTGTAATTGGGGGATCCATCGGTTTGTTGGCCTCAGCTTCTGTTGGCGAGGAAAATGCCCTGTTCGAACCCATCCATGGATCATATCCACAAGCCAAGGGTAAAGACATTGCCAATCCTATTGCCTCCATCCTTTCTGCCGCCATGCTTTTGGAACATTTTGGTTTAAGCGAAGAGGCATTGGCCGTTAAAAAAGCAGTGGACAAATCGTTGGAAAAGGGAATAGTTACCCCAGACTTAAAAAAGGACAGCCAATACGGCACTAATCAAGTCGGGGACTTTATCGCCCACAGCATTGTTGATTTTGAAGATGACACCCTAATGAACGATGAAAACATCGATTTGGGCAAATCGACCATTATATAGCCCCATCGTTTTTACCCATATCTTCGGAAGCGGTCAATTCCTTAATAGTTTTATTGAACTCTTTCTTGAACTCAATAAATTTATCTCCAGTGGCCGGCCCGTTAAAACCTGTATGGATTTTCCTTACATCCCCATTTTTATCTATATAAATGGTTGTTGGGTAGGACAAAATGTGGTTTAACATAGGTAATTTTTCGTTGGCCTTTTGTTTGTTGGATGTTCCGTATTGCGCCAATAATATAGGGTAAGGCACTTCTTCCCGTTCTTTTAAGCGCTGTATCCCTTCAAAAGCTTTTTCCTCTGTTTTTGCATACTCAAAAGCGAGACCTACAAATTGCAAATCCAAATCTGGGTTGTTTTTGATGAAATCCACATAAAAACGAGTTTCGTCCAAACAATTGGGGCACCATGTCCCCATAATTTGAACCAAAACCGTTTTATTTTTGAATATGGGATCCTCCATAGTCACCACCTCCCCTTCTGTATTGGGAAAAGAAAAGTCAAACTTATCATATCCCTCCCTCAAATATGTGAGGCTATTGGAATCGGGTAAGTCAAAAGCTTCGTTTCTTGCCCCCATAAATTCTTGAACGGTATGCTCTCCGGAATAAAAAGTGCCATTTAAAGTACTATCTGTTACCTGGGCCAAGAATAGAAATACGTGTGAGCCATCAAAAGCCGACAATTTAAGACTATCTCCAGTAACCACACCATCCAAATAGCGGTAATCCCCTGTTTTTGTTCTAAAGGTCCCTTTAACTTTGTTACCGTTTTGCATAAAAATACCCTTGGCCGGATACTCCCCTTCTGTATTTACATTAAAGTAGGTCTCCCAAATACCGGAAATGTTAACCTCGGCATCCTTGTCGGTCTTAAAACGTTCTGTGGAACCGTAAGTAGCTTTAAAAGGCACACTTCTTTCCTTGCTCTCTTCAATAAATGTCCCAACTATCTGCTCGTCAGTAAAAGTGCCGGCAATATGCCCTTCAAAGATGGGCATTCGAATATCAATAGAATCACCATTAAACTTAAACTCATCAATGGTAATCACTTCTTCCGCATTAAAGACCTGCATAATGTAATCTCCATCCATATTTTTGGACAAAGTGAACTCAAAAGGCAGATGTTGGGCATTGGAAACTTCAATTTCGGCAAGCCATTGCCCCTCCTTAAGCTCTGGTTTTTCATTATTTTTGCAGGATGCCAATAACAAAAAAAGCCCAGCCACTACCAAAGCTATCTTATTCATATAGTGAGAGATTTTTCTTAAATGTAGCAATTACATTTTAATTTGAAGAATCAGTTACGGTCTAAGGTCATTATTATCGTTGAATCTGTTGCTCTATTGTTATATATTTGTGCCCTCTAAAAATGGGGTATGAAGATTTCTTACAACTGGTTGAAGCAATTTGTGCAAATTGATTGGGACGCTCAAAAAACAGGTGAGCTATTAACGGATTTAGGCCTGGAGGTTGAGGGTATTGCCCAATTCGAATCAGTTAAGGGTGGTTTAAAGGGGATAGTGGTCGGACATGTTCTTACTTGCGAAAAGCACCCAAATGCGGACAAGCTAAAATTGACCACTGTAGATGTAGGACAAGAGGCCCCACTTCAAATTGTTTGTGGCGCTCCCAACGTGGCTGCTGGACAAAAAGTGCCCGTAGCAACCGTAGGCACCACACTATATACAAAAGAAGGAGAGGCTTGGGTAATAAAAAAAGGGAAAATTCGTGGTGAAGAAAGCCAAGGAATGATTTGTGCCGAGGACGAAATCGGAATCGGAACCAGTCATGCCGGTATTATGGTGCTTAACCAAGAGTTAGTTCCCGGCACCCCGTGTTCCCAGGTTTTTGAAATTGAAAATGATGAGGTTTTTGAAATAGGCCTAACCCCCAACCGCGCCGATGCCATGAGTCATTTTGGCGTTGCTCGCGATCTAAAAGCAGGATTGGAACAGCAAGAGATCCAGAAGGAATTAGTAACCCCCTCAACCAGCAACTTTTCTATTGACAACCGATCGTTAAAAATCGATGTTGAAGTCAAGGAAAGTGATTTGGCCCCAAGATATTGCGGGGTTACCATCAGCAACCTGATTGTTCAGGAATCACCCGACTGGTTAAAGAACCGTTTAAAAGCCATAGGTCTTTCGCCCATAAATAATGTTGTAGATGTAACCAACTATGTTTTGCATGAGCTGGGACAACCTTTGCACGCTTTTGATGCTTCCAAAATAAAGGGCAACAAAGTTGAGGTCAAAACACTGCCCTCGGGCACCAAGTTTATTACTTTGGACGATGTGGAACGAGAACTGCACGAAGATGACCTTATGATCTGTGATGCTGAAAAGCCCATGTGTATTGCCGGAGTGTTCGGAGGAGCCCATTCTGGGGTAACGGAACACACTACATCTATTTTCTTGGAAAGTGCGTATTTTGATCCAGTATCCATTAGAAAAACAGCCAAAAGACATGGCTTAAACACCGACGCTTCCTTTAGGTTTGAAAGAGGCATAGACATCAACCTTTCCAAATACGCCCTTAAAAGAGCGGCATTGCTCATTAGGGAAATCGCCGGAGGGTACATTACCTCGGATATCGTGGATCTTTTCCCAAAAAAGCCTCAGGAAAGACAGGTTTTCCTAACCTTTAACAAAATAAACTCACTTATTGGGCAAGAAATACCTCAAGACACTATAAAATCAATTCTATCCTCCCTTGAGATTCGTATCAACAATGTTACGGAATCAGGATTGGGGCTTACCATCCCTACCTATCGGGTGGATGTTACCAGAGAAGTAGATGTAATCGAAGAGATATTAAGAGTCTTCGGCTATAATAATATAGATTTTAAGGAAAAACTAAATGCATCCATTGCCAAATCCTCCCGTTTTGAAAATCATAGAATTCAGGATATAATCGGGGACACTTTGGCCGCAAAGGGCTTCTTTGAGATTATGACCAACAGCTTGGTTTCTTCAGATTTTACCGAAAAGGATTCTACTGCTGTGGAAATGTTGAACCCCTTAAGTTCGGACTTGTCCGTCTTAAGGACATCCATGTTGCATTCTGGCCTACAGACTGTCAGCTATAATCATAACAGACAAAAAACCAACTTAAAGTTATTCGAGTTTGGTAAAACGTACCATAAAGTGGACGGAGGTCACCAAGAAAATCAGCATCTGTCCATTTTTATTTCTGGAGACCGCCAAGAGAACAGCTGGGTCATGGCTTCACGAAAATCAGATTTCTTCTATCTAAAAGGGATAGTAGAAAACCTTTTTGAGCGCCTTGGCTTAAGGGATATTGACGCTGAACCATTATCTGATCAAGATTTTTCCGAAGGTATTTCATATGTAAAGAACAACAGGAAATTGGCTTCTTTTGGATTGGTCGGCAAATCAGCTCTAAAGCGATTTGATATTAAGCAAGAGGTATTCTACGCCGATTTGGATTGGGATGCCATTCTTGATGCCATTGACAAAAACAATGTTGCCTTTAAGGAAATTCCAAAATTCCCGGAGGTAACAAGGGACTTTGCTTTATTGCTGGACGATTCGATTACTTTTAAAAAGGTATTCGATATTGCTTGGAGCACTGAGAAAAAGCTACTTAAAAAAGTAAACTTATTTGATGTGTACACAGGAAAAAACCTTCCAGAAGGAAAAAAATCCTATGCAGTGAGCTTCACATTGATGGACGAAAAGAAAACACTTACCGATAAGCAAATTGATAAGATAATGGGCAAACTATTGACCCAATATCAGAAGCAATTGGGCGCGGAACTGCGTTAATTACATTTGCGCTGGCAAAATAACGCTATCAATTTCATGGATTACTCCTTTGTTCTCAAGGTTTAAATCCGCTGTAGTAATTCTGGCCGTATTCCCAACAGGATCAGTGAGTACAATATCGTATCCATCCAAGTGTACCGTTAACTTTTTACCTTGAACTGTTGTGAAGGCTGCGGTACCGTTCCCCCTTCCTATAGCCCTGAGCATTCGTGAGGCCGTTAATTGCCCTGCAACGATATGATAGGTCAATAGGGATTTTAGTGCTCTTTTATCCTCGGCATTGATCAACTCAGTAATCTTATTATTGGAAAACTTGGCAAAGGCGGCATCAGAAGGTGCAAAAATGGTAAAGGGACCCGATTTAGCGAGTAGAGCTCCTAACTCGGTCGCGTTTACAGCATTAAACAGGATTTTATGATTATCGAATTTATCCGTTGCATAAGACAGTGTATTCGATGTGTTTTGTGCAGAAGTAAAAAGGCTAAAGGCCAAACCAAGGCCAAGTAGAAATTTAGAGATGGGGGTCTTCATTATGCTGCCGTCAAAAGTTAAAACTTTATCTTTTTAGGTACGAATTTACGATTAACTACCAAAAACGCCGATAAGATACATTTTTTTTAACTGACAATCACGGGTTTTCCTCTTATCAAAAATTCATTTAACATAATCTTAACATTCGGAATTTATGACATATGTCATCATCAAAAAATCAAATCCTTAAATTTGAGATGATTACCAAATAAAAACAGCATGGTTTTTAAAGGAACAAACATCGAACACAAACTTCGGAGCAGAAAACGAAAGGCCAAAAACAGCGACCAAATTTTAGCTGAGGTCCAACGTATTTTGAAGGGAGATTTGCTTTCGGAAAAACGAATTGCAGAGCGAATTGGCACAAATGAAAATGCATTCAACAACAACTTTGACTTTGACCTTTTGGAGACCGATAAAATTTATCACATTGATCAAATTAAGGATATTTGTATCGACTACAGATTGCGATTCTTGAACAGCTCTCTTTTTAAAGGGGATATTCCACTGGAAGCAATTTCCAAAATCAAACATTTGGAAGCAACGCACCAAACAGAATTAAAAGGTTTTAAAATTATGGCGCCTTCCAAACTTTTTAAACTGGAGGACAAGGACGACCCTCTTCTTTTTGCCCCTATCGGAAACGATTACTTTTATTTGATCCACAAATGGGGGAACGACCTTCACCCCTTGCGGAAATTATTCGCCTGGCCCTTTAAGAACATGGCCAATCTGGTTTGTGTGATATTATTGATCAGTTATTTTGTAACCTTACTGATACCCGAGGGACTATTTTCCAAGAAAAATTCTACAGCAGAATTCTGGCTCATCTACTTTTTTATGTTCAAATGCATAGCATCCATAGTTATTTTCTATGGATTTGCTCTTGGAAAAAACTTTAATCCCGTTATCTGGAAAAGCAAATATTTTAATGCTTAAGCCGTTACAGCGTACATTTTTTCTCGCTGCGCCTTAATTGATTTATCGGACATGTAATCGTCAAAGCTCAAATAACGGTCAATAACACCGTTTGGCGTAAGTTCAATGATTCTATTTGCTACAGTGTTAACGAATTCATGATCATGGGTGGTCAACAAAACAGTGCCTTTAAAGTTTTTCAATGAGTTATTGAATGCTGTGATACTTTCCAAATCCAAGTGGTTTGTAGGTTCGTCCAACATAAGCACATTGGCACGTAACATCATCATACGACTGAGCATACAACGCACTTTTTCACCTCCAGAAAGCACTGTACACTTTTTCAAGGCTTCTTCTCCACTAAACAGCATTTTGCCCAAGAACCCCCTTATATACACTTCTTCTCTCTCTTCTTCGGTCTTGGCCCACTGACGTAACCAATCCACGAGATTAATATCCTCTTGAAAAAAATCCGAGTTATCCGCCGGCAAATACGATTGAGTGGTAGTTACCCCCCATTGGAATTTACCGCTTTCCGGCTTGGTTTTGTTGGCGACAATATCATAGAATGCCGTAGTGGCACGGGAGTCTTTGGATAAAATGGCCACCTTATCCCCTTTGGCCAAGTTGATATTAACCTCTTTGAACAGTAAATCCCCATCTTCCGAGGTCGCGGAGAGTTTTTCCACGTTCAAGATCTGGTCCCCTGCTTCACGTTCGCGGTCAAAAATAATGGCAGGATATCTTCTGCTGGAAGGTTTAATATCCTCGACCTTTAATTTATCCAACATTTTCTTACGGGAAGTAGCCTGCTTACTCTTAGCTACGTTGGCACTAAAGCGCTGAATAAACTCGTTAAGTTCCTTGGCTTTTTCTTCTGCCTTCTTATTCTGTTGTGCTCTCTGTCTGGCAGCTAGTTGGCTACTCTCGTACCAGAATGTGTAATTACCTGAAAACAGGTTGATCTTTCCAAAATCTATATCTGCGATAGTGGTACACACAGCATCCAAAAAGTGCCTGTCGTGAGAAACCACGATTACGGTGTTATCGTAATTGGCCAAGAAGTTTTCCAACCAATTGATGGTATCGTAATCCAGATCGTTGGTAGGCTCATCCATGATCAGCACATCCGGATTGCCAAACAGGGCTTGGGCCAAAAGCACCCGTACTTTTAGTTTAGGGTCCAAATCCCCCATATTGGTATAGTGCAGGTCCTCTGCAATGCCTAAGTTGGAAAGCATGGCAGCGGCATCACTATCGGCGTTCCACCCGTTCATTTCCTCGAACTTTACCTGCAGTTCCCCTATTTTTTCAGCATTTTCATCCGTATAATCAGCGTACAGTGCATCAATTTCTTTTTTGATTTTGGACAAAGGCTTGTTCCCCATCACCACGGTTTCAAGTACAGGAAAATCATCGTAGGCGTTGTGGTTTTGCTCCAATATGGACATACGCTTGCCCGGTTCCAAATGTACATGGCCCGATGTTGGGTCTATCTGCCCGGATAAAATCTTTAAGAAAGTGGATTTTCCGGCCCCGTTGGCGCCAATAATACCGTAGCAATTTCCTTGACCAAAAGTTACGTTAACCTCATCGAACAAAACTCTTTTGCCAAACTGTACGGATAAATTTGATACTGATAACATGCAACTATCTTTATTTTTTGCAAAAGTAGCTAAATAGCACTCGTAATTCTAATTTAAATACCCATATTTAAACGATTAAAAATAACCGTTTAACAACATTTAACTACCCGTTAACAAGTTTAGCTTATCGGGTTGTTTATTTTTGATTGAATTGTATCGTTTCCTCTATATGGTAAGATTAATACTCGGCCTCACTGTACTTTCCACACTTGCATCCTGTTCTGATTCGTCGCAGACCAATTCGACCATCTATTTTGGTGGCGAAATTGTGAATCCAACAAGCGATTATGTTGTGCTCTATCACAACGATACTTATGTGGATTCCGTTAAACTTGATGATCGCAATCATTTTGCTTTCAAGTTTGATAATATCGAGGAAGGACTATATCATTTTGATCACGCCCCCGAATTACAATATGTATATTTAAGCGAAGGGGACAGTTTATTGGCACGATTGAATACCGTTGAGTTTGACGAATCCTTGGTCTATTCCGGAAAGGGAAGTGACATCAATAACTTTTTGATGGAGATTTTCCTCAGAAACGAAAATGAAGAAGCTGTTGTAAAAGGTTTTTACGGGTTGGATCCAAAAGCTTTTAGCCAAAAAATAGATTCCCTACACTCTCTAAAGGTCAAACACCTAAAAGAATTGGCCGCGGAGAGCGAATTCTCCCCAAGAGCATACGCAATGGCCGAAGCTTCCATTGATTACAACACATACATAACCAAAGAAAAGTACCCCTTCTACCATAAAAAAGAGACCGGTGAAGAAACCATTCGCGATTTGGACGATAGCTTCTACGAATACCGAAAAAAGATAGACCTAGACAATAAAGACCTTACTTTTTTTAGGCCCTATTTCGATTTTATGAAGTGGCATTTCGGCAATATGTCATACACCGCTTGCTTAAAAGATTGCGCTTCTGATAACAAGGAGCCCGTAATGGACCGCCTGCACTTTAACAAGCATAAGTTGGCTCTAGTGGACAGTTTAGTGCATCAGGTTGAACTTAGGGACATTTTATTTAGAAATGTTGCCATGGATTACCTACTAAGGGAGCATAAAACCAGTGAAAAGGCCACTGCCTTTATTGAAAAGTTTAAAAATCTCTCATCCAACGGGGAACACAAAGAAGAAATAGACCTACTCTACGAGGGCATCAAAAACTTGCAGCCAAATACTGCACTTCCCAATCTATTGGTCAAGAATTTTAATAATGAGGAAGTTTCCATAAAGGAACTGGCAAACAACAAGAAAAATACAGTTTTCTACTTCTGGACCGCTGAGCAAAAAAGACATTTTAGAAATGTTAACCAACATATCACATCACTCGAGGAAAAATACCCGCACTACAATTTTATCGGCATAAACCTAAGAACCAATTTTACCCAGTGGCAACAGCTTATGGGAGAATATAAATTGGATACCAGCAAACAGTATTTTGGCGAGAACTTTAAGGAGCTTCAAATGGCCATGATCATTGATGGACTCAACAAATGCGTAATTGCCAAGGATACTGTAATTGTAGATGGGTTTGCCAACCTGTACACTTCCTTATAAGGAACAAAAAAAGCCCTAAATAATCATTCAGGGCCTTAGCTTTATTTTATCCAAATTCCTTTTAGGAATTTCCTTTTTTGTAGTCTTCCAAGAATTTGGCCAATCCTATATCGGTCAATGGGTGTTTCAACAATCCATCAATAGAAGATAATGGACCTGTCATAACATCGGCACCCAATTTGGCACAATCGATCACGTGCATGGTATGGCGGATAGATGCTGCCAATATTTGCGTATCAAAATCATAGTTATCGTAAATCAAACGGATTTCTGCAATAAGATTAAGTCCGTCCGTAGATATATCGTCCAATCTACCCAAAAAAGGAGACACGTAAGTAGCTCCTGCTTTAGCGGCCAATAGAGCCTGACCTGCCGAGAACACTAAAGTACAATTGGTACGGATACCGTTATCGGAAAAATATTTCAATGCCTTTACACCATCTTTGATCATTGGAACTTTCACCACGATCTGCTCGTGCAATTCAGCAAGCTCTTCACCTTCCTTTACCATTTCGCTGAACTCTGTGGCCACTACCTCTGCAGAAACATCGCCATCTACAATATTGCAGATGTCCACATAATGTTTAAGGATATTATCTTTTCCGGTAATACCTTCTTTGGCCATTAGGGAAGGGTTGGTAGTTACGCCATCCAGCACACCTAATTCTTGAGCTTCCCTTATCTGGTCAAGGTTGGCCGTATCAATAAAAAACTTCATTTCTAAGTATTTATAATTTGTTCACTAATACCTGTAAAATTACAACTTATAATGGTTGAGCAGTAATTTTTCATAGACTTTGTCCGGTAAAATATTCTTTAACTTAAGCGAAAACTTTTGCAAAAATGCGCCGACGGGATTGTGGACCTTTGGTTTTTTTTGATTGATAATTTTGTACACGGCCTCGGCCACCTGTACGGGGTCTCCCCCACTATCTACATCCTCGTCTATTCCTTTTAGGGTTTGACCGTATTTCTCTTCATAAGCTGACCCCTTGATTACAGGAGAATGATATCTACCAGATGCGATATTGGTCGCAAAATCACCTGGGGCCACATTGGTTATTGTAATTCCGAAATCCTTGGTCTCCATACGCAAAGCTTCGGTAATTAGGCCCAAGGCTCCTTTAGTGGCGGAATAAAACCCACGGTAGGGCAATCCCATATATCCGGCAATAGAGGTTATATTGATGATGGTTCCCCCGCCCTGTTGCCGCATTTGTGGCAATACAGCCTTCATTACATGCACGGGGCCATGGAAGTTGGTATCGAATACATTTAGGATTTCCTCGTGCGGTGTTTCTTCAATTGGGCCTGTAATGCCCACTCCAGCATTGTTGATCAACACATCCAATCGGGATTCTTTGGTAACAATATAGGCAACCGCTTTCCTTATACTTTCCACATCCTTTACATCCAATTGAACCAGTTCAAAATGATTAAAGTCGGGATATTTTTTTGGATTGCGAGTAGTACCATAAACCGTAAAGCCTTTTTGGGTCAAAAATGTGCCAATGGATTTACCAATACCTGAAGAACCGCCTGTAATCAGTACAACTTTTTTATCCATGATCATCTGATTTTTGGGTACAAAAAAAGGCAAGCTACCTACATCGCACCGCTACGACCACATACCCTTGCTGCGTTCCCGCCCTGGGGGATTCTGCAGGAGCTGGTCGTGTAGGACTTGCCGACTGCAAATATACGACCTTTTAAATTTGTGGCAATCCCAATTCATTCTTAATTTCGGTGTTTCATGATAACTACTTATGATACAAACACTCAGAACCATGGGCAAACTTTTTTTCGCAACAGGAACATTGCTTTTCTTTTTGGCCTGTGGCGGCAATACCGATCCGGCCAAACATTTCTCCATTCAACTGGAAAACAAATCAATACAGCAAAACCAGCAGGTCGGAGTCGCGTTAAAAAACAAAAAAGATATCGAAATTTCTGATTTACAATACCTGATCGATGGTAAGGAAATGCCCGTTACAAATGGTAAATTAACCATGGCCCTACCCACTTTGGGCACCAAAACTTTGGTTGCCAAGTTCAAAATTAACGATCAATCCGTCGAGGTTGAAAAAGAAATCAGGGTATTGGCGGAATCGGCCCCGAAAGTATATACATATGAAATTGTAAATACATATCCTCACGATACCGGTGCCTACACCCAGGGTTTAGAATTCCATAATGGAACCTTATATGAAAGCACTGGGAAGAAAGGAGCATCCACCGTTAGAAAAGTAAATTTTGAAACGGGCGAGGTTGTTCAGCGAATAGATATGGATGCATCTATTTTTGGAGAAGGAATCACTATTATGAACGGGAAACTTTTCCAACTTACGTGGCAGAGTGGTATCGGATATGTGTACGACATTACCAATCTGGAAAAAATCAAAAACTTTACCTATGGTAAAAGTCGGGAAGGATGGGGATTGTGCAACGATGGCAAGAAGATATTCAAAAGCGACGGCACCGAAAAGATATGGTTCTTGGACCCAGACACCTTGGAAGAAACAGGGTATATAGAAACGGCCACCAACAAGTCGATTTTTAACAAGGCCAACGAGTTGGAGTATGTAAATGGAAAAATATATGCCAACGTGTACCAAAAGGAAAGCATGATGATCATCGATGCCACATCTGGGGCAATAGAGGGCGTGATCAATTTTGGCGGCTTAAAAAGTAAGGTAAAAAAGGGTGCTGAGTGGGACGAAGAAAACTCTGTGCTCAACGGAGTGGCCTATCACCCAGAAAAGGAAACCTTTTTTGTGACCGGTAAAAATTGGGATAAGCTTTTTGAGGTAAAAATCCTTAAAAAGGACTAATGAGGGACTACACAGAAGTATTTGAGGTGGCCCAAGATGATTTGGACGATTTGAACCATGTAAACAATATCCGGTATATTGAATGGATTCAGGATATTTCCAAAAAGCATTGGATCGCGGTTACAAGCGAAAAAATCCAGAAAAGCATGGTTTGGGTAGTGCGAAACCACAATATTACGTACCATAAATCTGCCGTAATGGGCAACACCGTAAACTTGAATACCCACATAAAAAACAGCAAGGGGCCTATTTCCACTCGTGTAGTGGAAATAACAAATCACAACACAGGAGATCTTTTGGTAAAGAGTATAACCGAATGGTGCCTATTGGATGCAAAGACTTTCCGCCCCAAAAGAATCCCGGACGAGATCAAAGTGTTATTCGAATAAAAACAACGGTAAATCCCCACTTAAAATTCACTAAAACAAAGTTTTAGCAGTCTTTTTATGCTTATATCAAAGTGAATCTTGGTAGTTCATCGAATTTATGGCGAAAAAATTAAAATCCGTCATTCAAAATTTTGAGTGTGGCCTTACAAATTGTAATATAGTAGTACACCAAACACAAACCGAAGCTATTTATTGAACCTACTAACCACATTTTTCACCAAACCTTTTTTCCGTTTTTTCTAGAAACCTGTGTTCAATTTCAATCATTTATAATGAAAGATTTTAGCCTTTATATTGAACCAGAAAACCTTTGGAAAATATTACAGTTAAATTCAGTTTAACGATTTTTTATGAAAAACTGTAGGAAAAAAGCTCGTTTTAGGAAGAAATCCCTAGTTTTTTTAAGGGAAAACTGCAATGAGTTTTTTTCGTGCGTTAGTAACTTGCAATCAGCAATTTGCAAATGGAATATACCTATAACATAATTGATTCGAATGCATCTTCTAAGCTTCAGTTACAGCTTTACCTGGAGGAGTATGACGATTTTATGTGCACGAGCGTAGATACAAATGCCATGGCCGGTCTAAATTCCATTCTAAAGTTCAATCCCAACGTAATATTCATCAATCTTGGGGAGGATGGTATGGATTACTTCCAAATGGTTGCGGAACTCAACCAATATATGCAGTCCCTTCCCTTAATAATAGGGTATGCCAAAACAAAGGCCTACGCCTACAATGCCATAAAAAGTGGCTTTTTTGATTATTGGATCCTTCCTCATAACGAGTTCGATATAAGAAAAACGATTTTGCGTTTGCAAAAACTACATCCAAAACAAGACACCCCCTCCACTATTTGCTTAAAATCCTATAAGGATTACAGGTATCTGGACATGAAGAATATCCTTTATCTAAAGTCCGACAATAACACTACGGACTTTTTTATGAAGGACGGCAGTGTTATAAGTGCTTTTAAAACCTTAAAGTCTTTCGAAAAACAATTGCCAAGGGAGTTTATCCGAGTTCACCAGAGCTATATCCTTAATAGTAGGTATGTATCTCGAATAAATTACGGTAAATCCATTTGTAGCCTTAATTACGGCAAAGAAGAGGAACTTCCATTTTCCAGAACTTATAAGGACAAGATAGACCTCTTAAAGAAAACCCTCTCCAAAACAGCAACAAAGGGTCTTAATTAGTAGAATTCTTGCAGATTATAGTAAAATTCTAGCAGAAGTCTTGGTTTTACTATTCCCTTTACAGAAACACCTCCCTTCTTTAAAATGCCAAATACTTTAGCAGGTATAAACCTAATATTTACACCAAAACCTAAAGATTATGAAAAAAGTATTTAGCATTTTAGCATTGGCCTTGTTAACAGCAGGATTCTACTCTTGCGAAACTGAAACCGACGTACAGGAAACCGAAGCATTGTTTGAGCAACTGACCATAGACGAAAATGCAAACGATGATGATGTTATTCCTCCAGATGGCCGTGGTGACAATTAACAATCAAAGTTAGCCAACTATGCTTAAACCTCGGTTACTAAAAACTTATGGCTTTGTTTTGATTGTATTATCCATACTTTCTTATCAGAAAGATGAATCTATAAAGAGATACGAAACAATATCAGAAAATCAAAGTTCACAGAAGATATCGCTAAGAGAGCAAATCCAGATGGGCTTTAACAAAAGTAGTCTAATTAGACTGCAACAAAGTGCTACCGATATTCGCTAAGTTCAAAATAACGACAATATAAAACCACGCCCCAAACTTTACTGTTTTGGGGCTTTTTTTGTTACCTTGGATTATATAAATAAAATTAGCTTGAAGAACCTTGTCCTTGCCATATTATTATTGATTTGGGGTTGCTCTCAAAAATCATCTGATGAAGCAACAGCAACCAACCCTGAAATAGATTCCATACAAGAGCTGATCAACATTGCCAAAACATCAAAAGAATTATCTCTAGAGGATAAAAAGGCTTATTTGAAGCAAGCTGAATCAAAAGCTTTGATACTATCGCAGGACTCTTTAAAGCTAGAACAACTTTCAAAAATTTCTTTGGCCCACCTAAAACTCAAGGACTCTTTAAATTTTAGAAAATCCAATCAGGAATTGATCAAGTTGTCCGAAGAAGCCAATGCCAATAAAGTACTGGGGTACTCCTATTGGGATCTGGCAATTTTTTTACAATCCAGAGGAGTTATGGATAGTGCGCTGTACCATTACCGCAACGCACTGGAGAGTTTTGAAAAACTACCCGTGGATTCCACTTCCAAATCGCTCCGAGCGAGAATGCTTTATGGAATGGCTCGGGTACAGGACTCCTATAAAGATTATTTGGGTGGTGAGATCAGTGCCACTGCAGCTATTAAAATATTTGACGATTTAGAAGATGATTATAGGTTGCATAGCAGCTATAATATAT
>JAAEZN010000129.1 GCA_018222835.1 Algicola sp.
ACCTTCTGTCGTGTTCTCCTCTAATTTGAACTCCTGTTTCATTCACTGCTTTAAAATTGACATTGAACCAAGCAAAATGGGATAGCTCATCAAACTTTGGATACGTAAAACCTTCTATATAGATTGGTGTTTCGATTGATTTAGAAGATGATGGTGAAACATACTGGGCAATACAAATCTGGCCGACCAGTAACGAAATTCCACAAAAAAAGAAAAAAACAAGTTTGTACATGGCAAATGTTTTGTACCAATTTACCATATGAAGATTATATTACCATGACCGTTGGCTTAAAATTAACCCTATATTCTGAAGAACAATACGTTACCGTTAATCCTGCATTAAGGTGTCTCGTTTGACCTGGTTATGTCTTTTGAAAGGGCGGATAATGAGTCGGGCCTCTCTATCAAACCTTATGTAGTTGTACACCCAATTGATAAACACCACTACCCTATTCCTAAAACCGATAAGAAAATATAAATGCACGAACATCCATACAAACCAAGCAAATACCCCTTGAAACTTAAAGTTGGGCATATCCACCACAGCTTTATTCCTGCCTACGGTAGCCATACTCCCTTTGTCCTTATACACAAAGGGCTTCATGGGTTTGTCCTCGAGCAGGCGAACTAAGTTATTGCCCAAATTTCTTCCTTGCTGAATGGCTGGTTGGGCCATCATTGGATGACCGTGTGGGTAATCTTCGCTTTCCATTTGGGCAACATCGCCAATTGCAAAAACATCCTCCAGCCCTTCAATTTGATGATATTTGTTCACCCGCAATCTATTTCCTCGACAAAGAAGTTCCTCGGCATCCAAGCCTTTTAGACTAACGGCTTTTACCCCAGCGGCCCAGACTAAAGTTTCCGCATCAAAAATGGTTTTTGTATTGGTGGAAACTCGCTTACCATCATAATCTGTTACACGAATATTTTTCCAAACATTTACCCCAAGGTTTTCTAAGAATTTTTCTGCCTTCTGCGAGGCCTTTGTGCTCATGGCGGGCAAAAGTCTATCTCCCGCCTGTACCAAATTTATCTGCGCTCGTCGCGTATCAAGATCAGGATAGTCCTTGGGTAAGATCCCTTTTTTAATCTCTGCCAATGCTCCGGCAAGTTCAACTCCGGTCGGCCCACCACCTACAATAACAAAATTCATAAGAGCATCGCGCTCGTGGAGATCGTCCGTTAACAGTGCCTGTTCAAAATTTTCCAAGATCAAACTTCGCAGGTTCAAGGATTGCGGAATGGTTTTCATTGCCATCCCCTTGGTTTCTATACCCTTATTTCCAAAAAAGTTGGTCTCGGAACCGGTTGCCACTACCAAATAGTCGTAAAAAATTTCACCGATATTGGTCTTGACTCTTTTCGCATCTGTTTTTATTTCCTCCACATTTGCCAATCTAAAAAAGAAGTTGGGGTAGCCTTGCAATACTTTTCGAATAGGGTAAGCAATTGAATCTGGCTCCAGTCCACCTGTGGATACTTGGTAAAGCAAAGGTTGGAAGTTGTGATAATTGTGCATATCCAATAGCACTACCTGAGCTTCTTTTTTGCTCAGTTTTTTGGCTAATGCTATGCCACCAAAACCGCCTCCAATTATTACGACCCTTGGAAAACTAGATTGAGGAATATTCATACTGGACATGGTAACAAATTTACGTATTCCGTATCAGCACATACTATCTCAGGGTTGTTTTTTTTGTATATTTAAGCGCTAACTCAAAAATCTTCTATCCATGCGAAAATTTCTCCCCATCGGTGTATTGTTTCTTTTTTGCACCCTAGGTGCTCATGCACAAAAAAAGAAAAAAGATGTCATCGACCAATTAGAATCAAAATCTGAAAATTATATTGAAATTGCCCACGAAATTTGGGGTCTCGCCGAAATGGGATATTTAGAGGAAAAGAGCTCGGCACTTTTACAGGAAACACTTTCTGATGCAGGGTTTACCATTGATGCTGGTATTGCCGGTATTCCTACAGCCTTTAAGGCAGAATTTGGCTCTGGCTATCCCGTAATTGCAATTTTGGGAGAATATGATGCTTTACCAGGCCTATCCCAAGAAGCTGTTCCTGAGAAAAAATCAGCTGGCGCCGCTGCTGGACATGCATGTGGCCACCATCTTTTTGGAACAGCATCCACCGCTGCCGCTATTTCCGTAAAAAATTGGATGGAAGCTAACAATGTAAAAGGAACTATCCGTTTTTATGGATGTCCTGCCGAAGAAGGCGGGTCCGGTAAGGTTTATATGGTCCGAGAGGGTGTTTTTGATGATGTGGATGTTGCACTACATTGGCATCCGAGTGCCGCTAATGCTGCAAGCGCCGGAGCTGCTTTGGCCAATAAATCTGCCAAATTTAGATTTCACGGTATTTCCGCCCACGCCGCCGCCGCCCCTCAAATGGGCAGATCGGCTTTGGATGGTGTCGAAGCAATGAACACCATGGTAAATATGATGAGAGAACATATCCCGCAAGAAGCAAGAATACACTACGTAATTACAGATGGAGGAAAGGCTCCCAACGTAGTACCCGACTATGCCGAAGTTTATTACTACGCTAGACATAACACAAGGGATGTGGTTGTTGACATTTTTGATAGAATTGTGAAAGCCGCCGAAGGTGCCGCTTTGGGCACAGGCACAACTATGGAATACGAAATGATCGGGGGCACGCACGAGCTTTTGCCCAACCTTACCATTCAAAAAATAATGCACAACAATCTAGTGACCGTAGGTGGTTTTACCTATAATAATGAGGAAAAAGCCTTTGCCGAAAAAATCTCCAAAAGTCTGGGCAAACCAAGTTTGGATTTAAAAACTGTAGAAACAGTACAACCATACCGCGAAACTGCACGTGCTTTTGGCTCTACCGATGTTGGCGATGTGAGTTTTACCGTGCCCACAGCAGGAATGGGAGCAGCCACATGGGTTCCTGGAACCCCGGCACATAGCTGGCAAGCCGTTGCAGCTGGAGGTATGAGCATTGGACATAAAGGAATGATGGTGGCCGCAAAAACCTTATCCTTGACCGCTATGGATCTTTTCGAGAACACAAAAACCATTGAAGCTGCCAAAAAGGAACTGGAAGAAAGAAGGGGAAAAGACTTTACATATGTACCAATGTTGGGCAACAGACCGCCCGCTTTGGATTATCGTAAATAAAATTTTTCATCTAACACTGTAACAAATTCTACTTTTGCTCTACTATTAAGTAGAGCAAACTTACCAACCGTTTAGTGAATAAAGAACTGGAACATCGTTTTGTTACGGAACTTGAGGATAATCAGAATATTGTCCATAAGGTATGTAGCCTATATACCAACGACAAGGACTCGCACAACGATCTCTTCCAAGAAATCACGATCCAATTGTGGAAAGCATATCCAAAGTTTCGAGGAGATGCCAAGTTTAGTACATGGATGTACCGCGTTGCCCTAAATACAGCGATAACGTTGTACCGTAAATCCAAAAAAAGGGTAAAGACCCAAGATTTTGATTCGGTGCTCTATAAAATCAAGACCACTGATTACGACGATACGGAGGAGCGCCAATTAAAATTGATGTACGACGCGATAAAGCAACTTGGGGATATCGACAAAGCTTTGGTATTTCTGTACCTGGAAGACAAGGATTACTCGGAAATCGCTGAAACCTTAGGTATTTCCGAAGTAAATGCGAGAGTAAAAATGAGCAGGGTGAAAACAAAATTAAAAACCATATTAAATCCATAAATATGTTGGATGAACTGGAGCTCTTAAAAAAAGATTGGCAAAAGCGGGAAGCAAACCTTCCCAAGCTGTCCTATGAGCAGATCTATCCGATGATCAAGAAAAAATCATCATCCATAGTGAAGTGGATTTTCTATATCAGTATTATCGAATTTGTATTCTGGGCCGGAATCAATATTATTTTTAGCGGACCAGAAACCATGGAAGAACTCAAGGCCATGCACATTCACAAAGTGATTATGGTACTCAATGCCATCAACTACGGTATTATCCTATATTTTATCTTTAAGTTTTATAACAATTACAAGAAAATATCCTTCACAGATTCGTCCCGCAATCTGATGAAAACCATTTTAAAAGTGAAGCGCACAGTTACCCAATATGTGTGGTTCAACCTCATTATCTTTACTACTTATTTGATTATAAATATGTACGGTGTACTTATTTACGGACCAGAAGGAAAGAAAATTATAGAGGCCGCTTCACAAGATGGAAACACCTTGACATTCTGGGCCATGGTAATTGGAATATCCGTGGTTTTTACGGCCGTTATCTTATTTCTGATTTGGCTCTTTTATAAACTTCTATATGGAATTTTATTGAAAAGACTTCGAAGAAACTATAACGACCTCAAAAGATTGGAGGTCTAACTTTCCAGCTTGCCCTTGTAGCTGTAACGCCTTTTTTGGTTCTCCTCTTCGTAGGCCAATAGTTCTTTTTGTGGAATTACCTTAAGAAACGATGGATGCTGCTCGATGGCATATTCCAATTTTTCCAAAATGGATGCAATGGATTCGTTATCGTAATCAATATCCAACGGTTCCTTTATCTGCATGGACTGTAAAATACCTTTCTTTTTAACACGTAGGCCCTTTTTATCAAAAGATCGACGGAACCCGTCTATAACTACCGGCACCACAGTTGGCTTATATTTTTTAATAATATATGCCGTCCCCTTGCGCAATGGCTTCCATGGAGTTGTAGTTCCTTGCGGAAAAGTGATTACCCACCCATCATCCAATGCTTTGCCAATGTTGGAGATATCGCTAAATTTCACCTGTCTGTTCACATCTTGGCCATCTGCCCTCCAGGTCCTTTCAATACTAATGGAACCTGCATAAGCCAAAACTTTTGTAAGTAGGCTTTTCTTCATTGTTTCCTTGGCCGCAACATAGTAAATATTGAGTTTAGGATTCCATAAATAGATTAGGTTTTTTATAGTATCGTCTCTTCCCTTTAAACTTGCATTGAACACATGGAACATGGCAACCACATCGGCAAAATAGGTTTGGTGATTGCTCACAAAAAGCACATTGTTGTCAGGGAGTTCACGAATCACCTGAGACCCTTCGATTTCCAATGTATTGAATCCTTTGTATCGTTGATGCGTCATCATACCGGCGATACGAATCAACCATCGTTTTAAAAATAAGATATGTCCAAAAGGGTTCCTCTTGAATAGCCCCATGTTAAGTGTTGATTATATTGCAAATTTACAAAATAGCGGCTAAAGCACTCGCTGTAAAAGCTCTTTGATTTCGCTCAGCATCATGGCAGTGGCTCCCCAAACGGTATAACCATTTAGTTTAAAGGCGGGTACATTGATGTTTTTTGCGTAGGATGTGCTCAAAATTTCTTCAATATGATTGGCATCGTCCAAAAAATCCTTTAGATATACCTCTACTAGGCTCTCCACCTCGTTTTCCTCCTTTACAAAAGGTTTGGGCCGTGGATAGATTCCGATAAACGGTTTAACCAAAAAATTACTGGGCGGTATGTACACTTCACTAAGCTCTTTGACCACTTCTACCTCATCAGGGTGCACACCGACCTCCTCATGTGTTTCC
>JAAEZN010000027.1:0-17317 GCA_018222835.1 Algicola sp.
TAAAACCCTTTCAAATAGTCGATTTGGAAGGGTTTTTACTTTTAAAGGTGTACAATATTTGAAAGAGATTGATTTTTAACCTGTTTTTTTGAAAATGGACATGGGAGAAATTTTAATCATCTGAACTCGAAAACACCGGCCTAGACAAAAAATCATTAGTGGACATACTACTGCACTCTAATTTATAGTTTTCCTATTCGAATGGATTCTACAGGCCCTTTTATACTTTAAACAGAAAGCGGTTGTTTCTGGTTCAAAGACTCTATTGTGAAATTACTGCGCACCTATATTTTATTGCTACGCTTATTGGTCAAAAGAGCAAAGCTTCCCATTTCATCTTTATACCAAGCGCCATTGATAAAGTGTATAGAAAAGGAAAAGCACCATATAATTATGGTATAAGTAAAAATCAAGTAATCGCACAATAAGATTGTTATTTATTTTATCAATGATTGATAAAATAACATTATTCGGCATATATGTTTTCCTATAGTTTTGGCTTCTGTAAAATTTATTCAGAATGGACTTCATGTTTTTAATGAAGTTTTGAAGCACTTAAACTAACGACAACAAAATGAAGCAAAAACTTAAATTGATGGCATTGCCGCTCCTATTTTTGTTTTTCCAAAAGGTTTCTGCACAAGTGGACAAAGTCTCTGGTGTGGTGACCGACAGGAATGAGGTTCCTTTAATGGGGGTAAACATTATTGTAGAGGGGGCCCAAAGAGGTACTGTAACAGATTTTGATGGGAATTATGTTCTGGAGGTTATGCCGGGGGACACACATTTAATTTTCTCCTTTTTGGGATACAAGACCCAAACTGTACCGATTTCAAGTAAAAACTTAAACATCAAGCTTGAAGCAAGTTTCGAATCCTTGGATGAGTTAGTACTTATTGGATATGGTTCAACAGAAAAAAGAGATTTAACGGGAAGTGTGGCTTCCATCAAACCAGAAAAAATAAACATTACCCCTTCGGGCTCTTTTGAGCAACTCATACAGGGAAGAGTAGCCGGGCTTCAGGTCATTAACAGTTCAAACGACAATCCGGAAGGGGGCGCAACCATACGGATAAGGGGAAACAGCTCAATTAACGGTTCCAATTCTCCTTTAGTGGTCGTGGACGGTTTTCCTATTGGCACTGCGGGAAATATGAACTCTGTAAACCCTAACAATATTGCTTCCATTGAGGTATTAAAAGATGCTTCGGCATCTGCGATATATGGCTCTAGGGGAGCGAATGGTGTTATTCTTATCACAACCAAAACAGGAAGCGGTGGAGATATGCAGGTTTTTCTCAATACAAAGACCAGTACTTCCTATTTCAGCGAAAAACTTGATTATTGGAGGGACACCGCATTAATGGCTGAGTTGGAAAACGAAGCTTTTATCAATCAGGGACTTGAACCCATTTACAGGGGAGCAAGAGATGTGATGGGCACCTATTACCCTTCCGTTGACGAGATTAAGGATAACCTTTGGCCCTACTATACAGATTGGTCAGACCAAGTTTTCCGTAATCCCTTGATGTTGGACTATAACCTTGGGATAAATGGGAGTGGCGAAAAGACCAAGTATTTCCTGAACCTGGGATATTATCAAGGACAAGGGATGCAAGTACGGGACGATTATGATAAGGTCAGTGGTGATTTGGACGTAATCCAACAGGTCACCGACAAGCTGAGCGTTCATTCTCGTATTGGTTTTGTCAAAGGAAAACGAAATATTAATTATGGCATTTCGTATAGGAGAAACCCCTTATTCCCAGTTTTCAACGAAGAGGGCACTTATTACAGAATGCATAACAGGGATTTTGGAAATGTTGCTGCCCTGACCAATGAAAGGGTAAATAAAAACGAGACCAATACTTTTTATGGACAGCTTTCCCTTGATTGGCAAATACTCGATTACCTTGATCTAACAGCAAGAATGTCTTATAGGCATCAAGAAGCTATAAGTTCCCGATATGACCCCCCTTTGTACACCCTTAACGGAGACAACCATAATGGATTTGCAAGCCGAGGCAATTCATCCAGCAACAATTATGTAGCTGAATCATTTTTGACTTATGGACAGCTTTTTGGAGAACAACATGAAGTATCTATTATGGGGGGGGTATCCTTTCAAAGGGAGGACAACACATCTTCATACCTTGAAGCACGTGGATTTACCAATCAAAATTTAAAAGAGGAAAATCTTTCCGGAGGTGAGACAAGGATTATAAACAATGGCTTTGTAGAGACTACTTTGGCCTCCGGTCTTGGAAGAATCAACTATGAGTTCATGGAGCGGTATATCCTTACTTTAACGGCAAGGTTGGATGGTTCTTCAAAATTTGGGGAGAACAATAAATGGGCTTTCTTTCCATCAGGTGCCTTTGCTTGGAAGCTGCACGAAGAGGATTTTCTAAAGGACAATCCGGCAATTTCACTTCTGAAGCTTAGGACAAGCTACGGGGTTTCCGGAAACCAGGGTATTAGCCCTTATCAGACTATAGAGCGGTATGGAAGCAGTTTCTATTATACGGACGGCAGAGAATATATCACCTATGGTGTCGGCCTTCCGATTGGACGTGAAGGGCCAGGAAACCGTTTTCTTTCATGGGGCGGGATAGCCAATAAAAGTCTAGGATGGGAGAGCACCTCTCAGTTCAACGCCGGTGTTGACATATCCTTGTTTGATAGTCGCCTGAATATTACAGCAGACTACTATCACAAGAACACTGTTGATTTATTAAGGCAACAATTTTTGCCTTTGAGCACGGGGTTTGATAGAATCTGGATCAATGATGGAGAAGTGATGAACCGGGGACTCGAACTTTCAATATCAGGCGATATTATAGACACCCCTGCCATTCAATTTGGCGGAGACCTGATCCTAAGTAGAAACAGAAATGAAGTCATCAATATTGGCAGCCGTGAATCTTCAGGTTATATAGAGGATGAATACAATAATAGGTTTCAATATTATGGGGGCAGTGTTTTCGACCAAACTGCCGCCAACATCATTGCAATTGGAGAGCCCATAAATGTATTCTATGGGTACAAAGTTGACGGAATAATACAGGATGGTCCGGTTGAGAGTGAGTTTCAACAACCAGGTGAGTTTAACTATGTTGATCTTAACGGTGATGGCGTGATAGACAGCAATGACCGAACCATAATAGGAAACCCCAACCCCGACTTTACAGGCTCTTTGGCCCTAACTTTGGCGCACGAATCCGGATTTGATCTATCGCTACAACTGTACGGTGTTTACGGCAATGATATCTTTTCCTATAGCAAGTTGGAAGCTCCTAGGTTCCGTGAAAACCGCTGGACTCCTGAAAACCCCATAAACAACCGTCCAAGCCTTAGGTCAGGAAGACAGTATAGAGTTTCGGACTGGTTCATTGAAGACGGTTCTTTTTTAAGGCTGCAGAACATCACCTTGGGCTATGACCTTGATAAGTTTGGCATGAAATGGCTTAGAGGCGGCCGTGCCTATTTTACCGCCACGAACCTTTTTACCTTGAGCGGCGTCAGCGAATATGATCCCGAGGTCGGGGAAAAGGGAATAGGAAGCGTTGCCTTTCCAAGGATAAGCACCTTAACCTTGGGTATCGATCTCAACTTATAAAAACAATATCATGAAAAAGCACATACTAATTCTAATTTGCACCATTTTATTAATGTCCTCATGTGAGGACCTATTGGAGGAGAATGCTTATGGAACCTTCTCCAATGAAAACTATTTTCAAAGTGAAGAGGATGCCCTAACAGCTACACTTTATGCCTATGACCCATTAAATTATATTGAATTCGGGTCGCGCTTCCTTTTTGATTTGGCCGATTTGACCACTGACGAAATGAACTCCTATGGGAGGTCGGAGGTGTCCCATCGTCTTGAGATGATGAATTGGTCCTTCACACCATCGTCCGATGTACTGACGTATTTTTTTAAATATGGTTATATGATTATTTCCAGATCAAATTCTGTTATCCAGAATGTTTCGGAAATGTCAAATATTTCCGAAGAGAAAAGGAACCAGTTCATTGGGGAAGCCCGTTTTCTAAGAGCCTTTAGTTATTTTTATTTAGTTAGGTCCTTTGGGGATATCCCATTGCGTACCGAAACGGTGGATGATATCAACTCTGTTTCATCGTCTTATTCGGATATACAAAGTACGTATGGATTTATTATTGACGACTTAGAAAAAGCGATTGGGCTGCTTCCCATTAGAAAGATGCAGGGCAGAGCGGACAGGGTTGCCGCACAATCCCTATTGGCAAAGGTGTACGCCACTATGGCATCTTCGGCTCTTACCGGAAGCCCTGGCTATGACTGGGTAGGAGACCATGAAGTTATGTACGAAAAGGCTGCGGAATATGCGGGTGCAGTACTATATGATCAAGGTGTTTATGGGATGGAAGAAGATCTATTGGATATTTATGATGTTGAAAATTTTGCCAATAGCCCCGAACATATCTTTATATCGTCCATGAATAGAGATGCTAGTGGCGAGGAAGGCAATTGGTCCCAGTTGCCACAGATGTTCGTTATATCGCTGCCTGAGGTATATGTTTCCTCGTCTCTGTCCGGTTCGGGGAGCGATACGCAGTTGATGGTAAATTCCCAGACATGGGGTGTTTATAGAACAGATTCTCTTTTTTATAGAAGCTTTTCGGATGAAGACCTTAGAAAAAGGCTTATGGTGACCGAAATTTATACTCCTGATGGGAGTCTATTGGCTGAATGGTCTCCCTCTAATATTACGAGCACTAATAGCGTGGAGAACTCTTTTTATTACCCCTTTACCAGAAAGTATTCGGACCCTCTATCTTCGGGAACCACGACAAGTGCAAACGTTTATTTTCTGAGATTTACCGATGTGGCGTTAATTTATGCCGAGGCCATGGGAAATACGGCAGAAGGTTATCAATGGATCAACAATGTGAGGGCGCGTGCCGCCCTAGCACCCTTGGATGAAAACTTGGGTTTACAGGAGTTTCGCGAAGCTGTGTGGACAGAAAGGAAGTATGAACTTTCCATGGAAGGCCATAGATTGTTCGACCTTAGGAGAACCAATAAGGTGGAGGAAACCATTACCAATAAGCAAATCAACTCTGATTATGCATACTTTTTCCCAATCCCTCAACGTGAAGTCGAGTTAAACTAAAAAACATGAAAAAACTTATATATCTAAAGATAATGGCCTTGATTGTACTGGGCCTTTATATATCCTGTAACGAAGATGATTCTGAAAGAACGGGCGAAATCCTTTTGACAAGTCAAACAGAAGTTGATAATTGGGTTCCCATGGAGAGAGTTGAAATTCTAAGCCTAAGGGGAGAGGATATCGTGGACCTGTCGAACCTTGATGTTAGACACGTGAAATCCTTGACAATAGAAGGGACTGGACTTAAGGCCTTAAACTTTGCCTCACTTGTTTCGGTGGGAATGATGGAAGTACGTAATAATCCACAATTGACTTCACTGTCCCTAGACAAGTTAAGGTTCATTACCGGAAATGTCATAATAGAGAATAATGAAATGCTTGGGTATATATATAGCCTGTCTCGCTTAAAATTTATTGAAGGCAATATAAGCTTTATCAATAACCAGATGTTAGGAGAGGATTTTCCTTGCCCCGACGAAGAAGTTGGCGCCGGCTTTTGCCTTATCAAACGAATGTACGAGGAAGGAATAATCGAAGGAAATGTAATCCTACAGAACAACCATCCTGATTCGGCAAATGACCTGGCTATGATAGGGCAAGTAGGGATGGAGGAAGGATACTTGGATTATAATCTTCGGTCACAATCTGAGGTAAACGCTTTTGCCCCTGCCAGGGATACCATCAATAATCTTACAATCAATGGTGTTGATATTGATTATATAGGATCGATAAAGGATAAGATCAGTACCGTTCTTGGAGTTTTGACAATCGAAAACACATCCGTTGGAACAACCGAACAGTTCTTTGAATTTATTAAGGCCAATGGCAGCATTGTTATCAGGAACAACCCATTGCTTAACAACCCCAACGGGTTCCGTAATACCGAAGTTGTATATGGGGATCTTATTGTAGAGAACAATCCCAATCTTCCGTTTGATTGGGCCCCCGATGCCTTTTCAAAAATAGATTCAATTCATGGATCCCTAAAGATTAAGGATAACCCACTTTTCGGTTCTGGAGGTGTCGGACTTCAAAATTTGGTTTACGTACAAGGGGATTTTGAGATAAGTGGCGCAGGAAACAACCTTTGGAACCTCGGCACCATGAACGGTATCCAGCACATAGGCGGAAACTTGGTAATTTCCAATAATGAAGTGATGAACAGTTTGAACGGGCTGCAGCACCTTGAGTTTTTTGGAGGGGATAGCATTACTATAACGGACAATGGCGGTATAGCGGATGCAAACACGGATAATGGCCCCGGATTCTGCCTTTTACGTGAAATGATGGAAGGTGAAAATCCCATTATATCATCGGGAACTACCATTATCCTAAAAAGAACGGGTGAACCGGACAATATTGAAATTCAAGAGTTGAACTGTAATTGATAGCCATGAAAAAGAATTTTAGAAATACCATACAGAACATAAACATAAATAGATTACTCTTTGTATTGCTCACAGCTCTCATACTTTCCTGTGATAAGGATGATGCTGTGGTTTCTTCAGAGGACGATAATAAGGGGGCTATTGCCCCGATCGATAGGAGTTATGCTATAGATCAAAGCGGGGTTATTCCTGAAAACGTGCTACAAAGCTATTTGAGCAGAGCCATTACCATGGCTGAGTTTGCCACCCCTGATGATTACTATTATGATGCTCCCTATCCATACAAAGAAGATGATGTTAGGATGATTTTGAATATAGGAGCAAAGTTTATTGGTAGGGCAACCTACATGTGGGGAACCGAATCTAGAATAGAAGAACCCATGTTTTTGGAAGGTGTGTCAAAAATGGCCGAAAGGATTCACGGTCTCGACCCTGATATCATCCTACAGGCAGCTATATTTGAAATCATTACTACCGATGTGGATAATATTGAGGTTCCTGAATGGGTGTTCGAGGAATTTGGCGAAGAGTATATACCGCGAAATTTCAGCTATCAGGGCATGGTTAACCTAAATGGAACTCTTGTAAACCATTGGAGTTCTGGAGCCAGTGTGCCGGATGTTTCGAGATTAGAGACAAAAATGTGGTTTTTTTATTTGGCGAAGAAATATATCGATGCCGGAATAGAAGCCATCCACTTTGGACAAGTGGAACTTATGGCCATGG
This sequence comes from Algicola sp., assembly GCA_018222835.1. Lineage (GTDB taxonomy): Bacteria > Bacteroidota > Bacteroidia > Flavobacteriales > Flavobacteriaceae > Flagellimonas. Next base: position 7,274 of record JAAEZN010000027.1, read on the forward strand.
AAGATGCAAACAATTCTTATCAAAACTGGAAGGAAATCTTCACAAGGGTTAGGAATTACGCAAAAGAGAACTCACCACGAGGTATCGTTTTGTTAGATGGCCACGTGCCAAGAGGGGGGCTAGTGGCAGATGGAGACCTTTTGCTTGACTTCCATTCATTTCCGCTTAGGGCAAAAGAAACTCCGGGAATGCCTCAAGAAGCTGTTCTTGAAAAAGGCTTTTTGGACGCTTTTTACGGAAATAGTCGTGGAGGTGTAACCCCAAGTGGATGGGAGACAGAGCACCTTCCCTATTTGGTGGAATTTGACAATTATGGTGTAAGTGATTTTGCAGGCCAGGCCGATATAGATTCAAGTTTTATTTGGGGATATGACGAAATTACCTGGTATGCACTTCAACCAGAAGATTATCGGAATCAATGGTTAGAGTATGCTTGGGACTGGATAAGGGATGTGGACCCTAATGGCTTCTTACAGATGCCAGGAAATCGCAAAGTTGTTCCATCTTCCGAAGTATGGCAGGAACGATATCGAGCCAACTCACAGAGCTGGACCTGCCCCGAAGGATATGGCCAAGAAGAAACCATAAAGGCCATATGGGAGAGACATTAATGAAAATGATAATAACCATATAAAGAAAACCAATTGGAAGAAAATCACGTATCATCTATAGGCCGCTATGTAATCCTAATTGTTCTGCTGATTGTAGTTTCGTGTAAAACAACAACAGAACAAAAGGCAATACAGGAGTCAATGGGTAGCGCCAAATATGCCCTCAATGAAGGAGTTTCGGAAGATGTTCTCAAGAATTACCTGTCTCGTTCCATAACCATGGCCGAACTCTGTGTGCCGGAAGGATTTTATCAAGACGGGGCATACCCATATAAAAAAGATGATTTTAGGATGGTGCAGAATATTGTGCCCAAGTTTATAGGAAGAACAATTTTTTTATGGGGGAATGAGACCAAAATTGAGAATCCCGCATTTTTGGCAGGGTCGGAATCCATAGTGGATCAGCTGCACGGAATTGACCCGGACATTATACTACAAGCGTGCATTTTTGAGATTGTTACTGAAGAGGTTGAAAAGATATCCGTACCTGCATGGGCGTTCGAAGCGTTTGGGGTTGAGAGGGCAGTTCGCACATTCAATTATGAGGCAATGCTGAATACGGAAGGAAAGTATGTTGACCATTGGGGGGGTCGAATGAGTGTCCCGGATATTTCAAGACCTGAAACTAAAATGTGGTTTTACTTTTTGGCAAAAAAATACATCGATATAGGAATGGAGGCCATTCATTTTGGACAAGTTGACCTAATGGCGATGACAGAAGATGGTTATAGGGATTGGGATGAGCTTTTAAAAGCAATAAGAGGATATGCATCAAAGCACGCCAGAAGAAAAACTGTACTCTGTGATGCCCATGTCCCTTTTGGGGGACTTGTCCTGAACAATCACTTACTGTTGGATTTTCATTCTTTTCCCTTAAGGGCAAAAGAGGTTCCTAACGAACCTGAATCTTGTGTGTTGGAAGAAGGGTACTTAGATTCATTTTACGGTCGAAGTAAAGGAGGAATCACTCCGAGTGGTTGGAGAACCGAACATCTGCCATATCTTGTGGAGTTTGATAATTTTGGGATTTCGGATAGGCCGGGGGTTGCTGACCTTGCCACGAGTGAATTATGGGGTTATGATGAAATAACCTGGTTTTCATTACAACCAAAAGACTACAGGGACAATTGGTTGGAATATGCAAACGAATGGATTCGGAAAACAGACCAGGAAGGATATCTTCAGATGCCTGGAGGAAGGGTAATTGTTCCCACAGCTGATGGAAAGACGGAGAGATATCGTGCAAACACTATAAGCGATTCCTGTCCAAGCGGATATGGTCAAGAAGAAATGATCAAGAAGATTTGGAAAAACAACGACCAATAGCCTCCATAAGCAGAAAATATATTAATTAATTACAAGGTATGAAGTTTGTTTTGCTTTTGTTGATTCCCTTTTTTGGATATCCCCAACATTCACGTTTATCTATAGACCAACACCAAGACTCTTCTTTTGTTTTGGTACGGAAAATGGCCGAGGAATTGGTTCGAGAGGGCAATAATGCCGGAGGTGGTTACAACGAGGTCTGGATCAGGGACCTTAATAGCTTCATGAACCTTGCGATAACGGTTCAATCTAAGGATAAAATCAAGGAAGATTTACTTAGATTCTTTCTGTTTCAAGAAAAGAATGGAGAAATTTTGGATGGTATAGTCCGGAAGGAAATTAAGCAAGAAGCCTATAACTATCGGTATTCTAAATTAGCGCCTGAGTATGCTGGATATAAGAACAGTGTGGAGACTGATCAGGAAACGTCGTTGGTCCAGGCAGTATCCAAATATATTCGTGGATCGAATGACCGTGAATGGCTCTATCATGAGGTTTCTGGCAAAAGCATTCTACAAAGGCTCGAGGACGCACTGTGCTTTCTAATGAACCATCGTTTTTCCCAAGAGTATGGGCTTTTATTTGGAGGCACTACGGTAGATTGGGGTGATGTTCAACCAGAGGATGAGTGGGGTGTAGAACTCAACAGTGATTCCCATTATGCGATCGACATTTACGACAATGCAATGCTGCTTATAGCAATCGATGACCTAGTTGATTTATTGGAGAGCGAGACTTCAAAAGATAAATGGCGGGAAACCAGAAAAAAAGTGGCGGAAAATATTATGGCGCACTTATGGGACGGGAGTAAGTTCAAACCCCATATTTACCTTGATGAATCTCCTTTTCCGAACGACTTTGACGAGGATTCGATCCATTTTCACGGGGGCACCTATATTGCCATTGAAGCAGGCCTTTTGAACCGGAACCAGATTAAAGAGGTATATGAGCTTGTAAAGCAGAACGTGGAAAAGGCCGGAGCTGCATCATTGGGATTGACCGTGTACCCACCCTACCCCAAAGACTTTTTTAAAAACCCCTATATGGAGCCTTATTCTTATCAGAACGGAGGTGATTGGACATGGTTTGGGGGAAGAATGGTAAAACAGTTACTGCGGTACGGATTTGTGGATGAAGCACTGGAAGAACTTATGCCTATGGTCGATAGAGTTTTAAACAACAAAGACTTTTATGAATGGTATAGCATGGATAACCGACCAAGTGGATCTAATAGATTTCGAGGAAGCGCTGGGGTCTTATGGGAGGCAATCCTTTTGTTGCACAATGAAGAGCACTCCAACAAAGTTGGTAACTCTCCAAAGGTTCGCAACAACTAGCCAAAACCTCTAGAGAAGGCAAGGTGTTTTTTAAAACGAGACCCAGCATTGGAAGACATCCATCAAAGCACCTTTTTTATGCCCTGAAACTCCTTCCTGTACTGGCTTGGGGTGCAATTTTTGCTCTTTCGGAAAACCCTGTTAAAATTAGAAATATTATTGAACCCGCATAGGAAAGCTATTTCAGAGATACTGGCGTCCTTTTCAATTAACCATCTTGATGCATAACCGATACGGGTATCGTTTACGTAATCAATAAAGGTCTTGCCCGTACGCTTTTTAATAAAGCGGTTAAACGATACTTGGCTCATGTTGACAAGCTCGGCTATCTCGGAAAGTGATATCTTTTTATGGTAGTTGTCTTGAACGTACTGATAGATTTTTTTGATTTTATCGCTGTTCTCAAAATCGTCTCTATTTGCTTTGTTCATTGACAAAAGTCGTTGCCCATCCGATTTAGCTAAGACATGAAGTATCGAAATCAATTCAAGAAAGTAATCAATACTGTCAATCTTGGATAGTTTTAGAAGCCTAGGCTTAACCTTGCAGCTAATTTTTTCCGAAAACAAAATACCTTGGGCCGATCTGTCAAACATATTTTTGATGGGCTTCAATATTCTTCTGTTCAATAGTTCGTGGGCAAAAAGGTCATTATGAAATTGCACGGTAATTTCATGTATTTTTTCGCTTTTACAATTATGTATTTCCCATCCATGTTGAAGATTTGGTCCAACTAAGACCAATTCAATATTGCTGATTTCTTCTAAGCTATCGCCCACTATTCTTCTGACCCCATTTCCATTCAGAATAAAATTCAGTTCATATTCAGGGTGAAAATGAACAGGAAAATCAAATTCTTCTTTAATTCTATCAAATACAAGGAAACTGTCTTCGGGGGCTAAAGGAGTGATTTCTCGATGAACACGGATTTTCATAAATTCTTCTTTGTAAACTGCATACGGATATTTCTATAAAGATAAAAAAGTTCGTCCTTTTATAATTGCAGAAAATGGTTGGCGAACATCATTTTTACTTTTGTCATTATTTAGCTTAAATGGGTGTTTAATTTGATATAATCCACTTGTCAACGAGACTGAATAGCGGAAATATTATATCATTAAATGACAAAATCCTATTTAATTGGCATCCGATCACATAGTACTTTTGGCGCACCATAAGTTTTAAAAAAGGTTGTGATTTTACTATCAAGGGAATTTACGGTTTATAGTATGATAACCCCTTACTTGGTAAGAAAGCCTAAAGCCAATGAGTATAACAGACGAAACTATCGCCAATGCTTCAAACAATTGATATTCTTATAATACTATTGTATCTGATAGGAACCATAGTAATTGGACTGGCATTAAGAAAAAGGGCGCAAAAAAGCAAGGATGAATATTTACTTGGAGGCAAGAAACTGCCCTGGTACATGATGGGTCTTTCCAATGCATCGGGAATGTTTGATATTTCTGGGACAATGTGGCTGGTGACCTTGACTTTTGTTTATGGCTTTAAGAGCATTTGGATTCCTTGGTTATGGCCGGTCTTCAATCAAGTATTTGCTATGATCTACTTGTCCGCCTGGCTTAGAAGGTCGAATGTTACCACAGGTGCCGAATGGATTTTATTTCGTTTTGACAGTGGGCGAGGAGGAAGATGGTCCCATACAATTATTGTAGTATTTGCTATTTTATGCTGTCTTGGTTTCCTGGCCTACGGGTTTATCGGCTTAGGCAAGTTTGTTGAAATCTTTCTTCCATGGGAGACAGTTTCTGCATATATACCTTTTACAGTGGAACCAGCTTATGTTCCACATTTCTACGGTGTTGTGTTCACATTATTCGCGGTGTTCTATTCAATTATGGGAGGTATGTCCGGTATTGTATGGACGGATTTACTTCAGTATCTTATAATGACTGTTTCATCCATTGTTATTGCTGTAATTGCTTGGCAGGCCATGGCAGGGAATGAGCTTAATGTTCCGGTAGGATGGGCCGATCCATTTTTTGGATGGGAGTTGAATATGGACTGGACAGGAATCATTGATGAGGTCAACCACAAGATTGACTCTGATGGATATTCTCTCTTTGGAATATTTTTTATGCTAATGGTGTTCAAGGGAATACTTGCCAGTATTGCCGGACCAGCTCCCAATTATGACATGCAGAAAATTCTATCGACAAAATCTCCTTTGGAGGCTGCCAAAATGAGTGCTTTTTCCATAGCAGCATTGATACCCACCAGATATTTGATGGTATCAGGTTTTTCTGTGCTTGGGTTGATTTTTTATAAGGAGTTAAACCTTACTACCGCAGGCATTTTAGATTTTGAAAAAGTATTGCCTGCTGCTATACAGCAGTTTGTTCCAATAGGTTTGATGGGGCTTTTGCTTGCAGGGTTGCTGGCAGCTTTCATGTCTACCTTTGCCGGCACCTTGAACGCAGCACAGGCCTATATTGTAAACGATATATATTTAAAGTACAAGAACCCTACTGCCTCTCCTTCAAAGGTAAAGCGCATTAACTATCTTTCTGGACTAACCGTTGTGCTCATAAGTATTGTTCTTGGTTTTTTTGTCAAGGATGTCAATTCTGTCCTGCAATGGATAGTATCGGCCCTGTACGGTAGTTATGTCGTGTCAAATGTTTTGAAATGGCATTGGTGGCGGTTCAATGGAGAGGGATACTTTTGGGGAATGCTTTCAGGTATTGTCCCAGCATTGATCTTCCCTATTTTCACCGATACCCTTGATCTGTATTATTTCCCCATAATCCTTTTTACTTCAATCATAGGAAGTGTAGCGGGAACTTATTCTGCGGCTCCGACAAACGAGGAGGTATTGATAAGGTTTTATAAAAAAACACGCCCTTGGGGCTTTTGGAAACCAATATACAGGAAGCTTAAAGAAGCGGAACCTGGTTTTCAAAAGAATAATGCCTTTAAGAGGGATATGTTCAATGTAGTAGTGGGCACGATTGCCCAGACCTTATTAGTTTTAATTCCAATGTACTTCATTATACATGAAAATACGAACATGCTAATATCCATAGCCATTCTCTTAGTATGTCTGTTCATTTTGAAGAAGAATTGGTGGAATCATATTAAGAACGAACCTAATATATCGAGCAATTAAGAGTAACCTTATGCAAATCAAAAAAATAAAGACCGCAATCCCGGGATATGATGAAATTTATAAAAGTCACAGAACATTTTTAGAGAGGCAAAATAAACGAGCAAAGAATTCAAATGGAGTGTTTGAAAGGTTTGAAAACCCGGTCATAACCAAGGAACATGCTCCTTTGGAATGGAGATATGATTTTGATGTGTCCTCCAACCCGTTTGGCATGGAGCGAATAGGAATAAACTCCACTTTTAACCCTGGAGCCATCAAATGGAAAGGCAAGTATATTTTGGTTGTTAGAGTAGAAGGGGCCGACCGTAAGTCCTTTTTTGCCATAGCCGAAAGTCCTAATGGCGTTGATAATTTCAAGTTTTGGGATAGGCCAATCGTGTTGCCGCAAACGGATGATCCGGACACCAATGTATATGACATGCGGCTGACAATGCATGAAGATGGGTGGATTTATGGTGTTTTCTGTACCGAAAGAAAGGACAAAAACAAACCAAATGATACCACTGCGGCCACAGCGAATGCGGGAATCGTCAGAACAAAAAATTTGATAGAGTGGGAAAGGTTGCCCGATTTGATTTCGAATTCTGGGCAACAACGCAATGTTGTGGTTCACCCAGAGTTTGTAAATGGAAAATATGTTTTGTACACAAGACCCCAGGATGGATTCATTGAAGTTGGTCAAGGTGGAGGAATCGGCCTTGGTGTTATTGACAACATGGAAAATCCAACATTAAAGGATGAAAAGATAATTCACCACAAAACATATCATACAATCTATGAAATGAAAAATGGCCTTGGCCCCGCACCCATTAAGACAGATGAGGGTTGGCTACATTTGGCCCATGGTGTAAGGAACACTGCTGGGGGACTTCGATATACCCTATACATGTTCATGACAGACCTAAATGACCTTACCAAGATTATTCATCAGCCAGCTGGATATTTAATGGCGCCAAACTATAGGGAAACGGTAGGAGATGTGTCTAATGTGCTGTTCTCCAACGGCTGGATACATGATGCAGATGGTACGGTATATATTTATTATGCATCTTCCGATACAAGAACGCACGTAGCCGTATCATCCATAGAAAGGCTTTTGGATTATGTAAAAAACACCGCAGAAGATGAAATGAGCTCAGCGGCATCGGTTCGAAGGGTATGTGATTTGATAGACAAGAACAGGAAGTTGTTGGAAGAGAATTCGAAATGACACAGATATTGAAGGAGGAGTTAAAAAAAGAACTTGGCGATATCCTGAGATTTTGGGAGAAAAACGCTATAGATAAGGTTTATGGGGGCTTTGTAGGTAGGAGGGATTTTTTTAACAATCTGGTCGAGGGAGCCAATAAGGGGGCTATACTCAACACCCGTATTCTTTGGACATTTTCGGCAGTATATGGTTTTTATGGAAATAAAGAGCATGAACGGATTGCCATACGAGCTTTTGATTATTTGAAAAAACATTTTCGGGACCAGAAGTATGGAGGCATCTATTGGGAGGTGGACTATAAAGGTCACATTGTAAATGACCGAAAACAAGTCTATGCACAGGCCTTTGCGATTTATGCGCTGTCAGAATTCTATTTAACAACGGGGAACAAAGCAGCCATTAGATGGGCTCTTGAACTCTTCGAAGATATAGAGCAATACTCCAGAGACTGGGAAAAGAATGGATATATAGAGGCTTTTCAAAGGGATTGGTCTCCAATACATGATATGCGTTTAAGTGATAAAGATTTAAATGCAGCAAAGACAATGAATACCCACCTACATATCCTTGAAGCCTACATTAACCTCTATAGGGCAACAAGGTCAAACAAGGTCAAGGAATCTCTTAAAAACATGGTGCACTTGTTCCATGATAAATTTCTGAATAAAGAAAATGGACATTTACAATTGTTCTTTGGACGTAACTGGGAGAGTAAGAGCAATATGGTTTCATTTGGGCACGATATCGAAGCAGTTTGGTTGATGATGGATGCTTCGAATATATTGAAGAATGAATTTTTTATAAGAGAAACCGAGAAGGCACTTGTTTTGGTATCAGAGGTGTTCCTTGAAGAAGCAGTTCAGTTGAACGGGTCAATTTTAAATGAGAAAGATTTGAAAACTGGAAGTTTGGATACGGACAGACATTGGTGGCCTCATTTTGAGGCAATGGTTGGTCTGCTTTATGCGTACAATATTACCCAAAAAAGAAAATTTGCCGAAGCCCAACAAAATATTTGGGAATATGCAAAGAACAATCTAAAGGATAACAATAATGGGGAGTGGTATTTCAGAATTGACCAAAATGATGTTCCATATAAGGTAGAGGACAAAATAAGTATGTGGAAAGCTCCGTACCATTCAACAAGGGCTTTAATGAAACTTTTAAGTTAGAGTATAAATTTAGATTTGCACCTATATTATTGAATAGCAAATGCTTAATAAGAAAAGGGAAATACTCGGCACAATCTTTTTTAAGTAAAACAGAAATGAATTCATTAAATAAAAACAGTTTGATAAAGGAGAGTGTGCAGATAATAGAGAACGGCACGGTCTACGATGCGATTATTGTTGGCTCCGGCGCAGGTGGCGGTATGTCGGCGAAGGTACTCTCGGAGGCAGGTCTCAAAGTAGCCGTCGTGGAAGCAGGGCCTTTTTTCGACCCGGCGAAACCAGAGCATCAAACACAGTTAAAATGGCCTTACGAGAGCCCTAGGAGAGGCAAAAGTACACGGTTCCGCCCCTTTGGGGATTTCGATGCCGCCTATGGCGGCTGGGACATTGAGGGAGAACCCTATACCAGAGGGAATAACACCCGTTTCGATTGGTTCCGCTCTCGGATGTTGGGAGGGCGGACAAACCATTGGGGGCGGATTTCCCTGCGTTTCGGACCAAAAGACTTTAAGCATAAGGATGTTGACGGCTATGGCGACAACTGGCCGATCGGCTACGACGACCTTAAACCGTATTATGACAAGGTGGACAAGATGATAGGGGTGTTCGGAACCAATGAGGGCCTTCCCAATGATCCAGACGGTTTCTTTTTGCCACCGCCCAAACCAAGATTACATGAACTTTTCTATATAAAGGGGGCACGAATGAGCAAAATCCCGGTGTACCCATCTCGAATGTCGATGCTTACCAAGAGGATCAACAACGACCGTGGTGTGTGTTTCTATTGCGGGCAATGTAACCGCGCCTGTCAGGTGTATGCGGACTTCTCGTCAGGAACCTGTCTAATCTTTCCTGCACAGAAGAATGGGGGGCAGATTGACCTTTACGTGAACTGTATGGTGCGCGAAGTGACCACAGACGAAGAGGGGAGGGCCACTGGAGTGTCCTATATTAATAAAGAGGACAGGAAAGAATACAAACTCAAGAGCAAGGTGGTGGTTCTAGGCGCTTCTGCCTGTAGCTCAGCTCGAATCCTGTTGAACTCCAAGAGTAAACAACACCCCAATGGACTTGGGAACAGCAGTGATGTAGTGGGCAGGTATCTTCACGACTCAACGGGAGCTGATCGTGCAGCCTTTGTCCCGGGGCTGATGAACCGGAAAGTCTCTTATAATGAAGACGGTGTAGGTGGCATGCACGTATATTCTCCATGGTGGGGGGATAACTCAGAATTGGATTTTCCACGTGGCTACCA
>JAAEZN010000027.1:17327-37320 GCA_018222835.1 Algicola sp.
TGGCTACCATATCGAAGTGTGGGGCGGTATGGGGATGCCAAGCTATGGCTTCGGTTTCAACGTGAACGAGTTTAACAAGTTCTTCGGGACGAAGGTTGGAGGTTACGGGGACGTGCTACGCAGCGATGCGAAGAAATACTATGGAGCCGTCGTGGGAATAGCTGGAAGAGGTGAGTCGATAGCAAGGAAGGAGAACTACTGTGAGATTGATCCAAGCACAGTGGACGAGTTCGGTATCCCTGTGCTGAAGTTTCATTACCAATGGAGCCAGTTGGAAATCAACCAGGCCAAGCATATGCAGGACACCTTCGAGGAAATTTTGGTCAACATGGGAGGAGAGCCCTTGGGAGATAAGCCGGGCAAGGAGATCAACTATGGATTGCATAACCCAGGACGCATCATCCACGAGGTGGGTACTACCAGAATGGGAGACGACCCGAGAACCTCAGTGACGAACAAGTACCAACAGTTGCACGATGTGGACAACGTATTCATCGTGGATGCTGGGCCATTCGTGTCTCAGGCGGATAAAAACTGTACTTGGACAATATTGGCGCTCTCAATGAGAGCCTCGGAGTATATTGTGGAGCAATTGAAGCAACAAAACATTTAAGGAGATGGACAGAAGAAAGAGTTTGAAAGCAATAGTGTTGGGCTCTGTTGCAGGTGGACTTGCCGTGCATGGGTGCAAGCCCTCCACGGAAGGTGCAAAACTGATAGAGGCACCAAAGATTACCTATCCGGGTCGAGTGCCACAGGAAACCGAATCGATAGATGAGCTTCAAAACAAGCAATTTTTAAACCCGCACGAGATAGAGACCTTAACCATACTGTGCAATCTTATCTTGCCCCCCTCAGAAAAATACAAAGGGGCATCAGATGCAGACGTTGTAGGCTTTATCGAGTTCATGTGCAAGGACATAGAGACACTCCAACCTGATATCCGTGGTGGAATCATGTGGCTGGATTATAAGAGCAACAAGGAATACGGCATGGAGTTCAAGAAGGCGACCGAGGAACAACAAAAGAACATATTGGAAGGGATTGCGTATTACGATCCGGAGACACCGGACAATGAGCGCCCCTTCGAGGTAAACTTCTTCTCCTTGGTAAGAAACCTGACCATGACAGGCTTTTACACGAGCAAGATTGGGATAGAGGAGATTGGTTACAAAGGGAACCAGCCCAATGTGTGGGATGGTGTGCCAGACGATGTGTTGGAACAGCACGGGGTGTCCTATGACGAGGAATGGATCGCCAAGTGCGTGGACCAAAGCAAGAGAAATGATATTGCAGAGTGGGATAGAAACGGTAACCTTATCACATGATGTCAAAGAAATAACCCGGTTATCTATATGGTTTTACCGTAAAGTTGATTTGGGTTAGTTTAGTTAATTAATGACAGGCCCTTTTTGGGCCTGTTTCTTTATAGACCTGTTAATGCCCTATAATAGTTTTAATTCATGTATAAGCGGGGTTTTATCCCTATATCGGAACATAGAAAACTATTAAAACTGAAGTCACGGATATGTTTCCGTCAGAGGGAGCTTATGTCTTGGGCGAGAACTTCCTTATACCTTGCCAGCCAAAGACGGCTAAGGATTCTATGGAATTCACTAAATATATTCGAGACAATGCTGGCGGGTATGGTCAAAAGTTCATTGATTTAATGGTACAACAAGAACCATTTGGAAGTTTCTTCACCACAAGTCCGGGTTATTTGGAGCTATAACCAAAAAACGACTAGGCTCAGCAGGGGCTTCAATTCTTTTCTAATATGGCTAAGGGCCTTGGTAATATGGTTTTCAACGGTTCTTGTGGAAATATCCATCTTAACGGAAATCTCTTGGATGCTCAAATGCTCGTAACGGCTCATTTTGAACACTTTTTGACACTTTTTGGGCAAGGACCCAACAATCTCATCGATTAAAAAGCTAAAATCTTTCATTGCGATAAAGTCCTCGGTTGGGTTTTCAAAGTTTTTGAGTAGGTAATCGCCAAGCTTATCGGCATAGACCCTTCTTACTTTTTCGGAACGTATATGGTTTAAAATTTGATATTTGGCCGAACTAAATAAATAGGACTCCAAAGAAGAGGTAATAGTGAGAGAGGCTCTTTTTTGCCATAATGAAATAAAAACTTCTTGGACAATACCTTCGCTCACCTCCCTGTTGTTGATCCTGCTGTTACAATAATTGTACAGGGGCTTGGCCATTTGGTCGTAAATCCGTTCAAACGCTTTTTCATCATTGCTCTTTAACCCGGCAAGAAGAGCTTTTTCCTCATTCATGATTTAGAATAATGTAACCATAATGTTAATTAAAAGTTTCGACAATTTATAGAAAAAAATCAAAATGGAAGAAAAGAGATAACGGAGACACATATCTTTTATGAATTGTGGTTTTTTTCTTTCAAAATGGACGATATCAGGGTGAATAAAAAAATATTTTGAAAAAAATGGGGTACAGAGTGTGTGTTGTGATTCAATTAGGTTACTTACTATATATAAACACAACACAAGAGCCATTAACACGAGTAAAAGAACTATGTCCGAATTTGACCAACTAATAGAGAAATATCAGAAAGGACTTTTGGAAGGGGCCCAAAAGGAATTGATGGATAGGTGGTTTGACTCCTTGGTAGATGGTAAACAAGCATCCGATTGGGACGCGATAATGGAAGAGGAGCTCAAAACAAGGATTTTGGATTCAATCCGGGAAACAAAAGTCCGTTCCTTGAATCCGGAAAAGGGCAAGGCAAAATGGATGTCCATTGCAGCTGCGGTAGCCGTGCTTGTTGCTTGCACCTATTTTGTCTGGAATTATAGCTCGTCTTTTAAAATGGGAGTAATGGATGACGTACAAGTGATGTCCTCTGCCAATAATATCTCCAAGGTAATTCTTCCGGACGGAAGTGTTGTGTGGCTCAAAGCGTACAGTAAACTTTCATATCCGGAAAATTTCTCCGGTGATATACGGGAAGTGGAGCTGGAGGGCGAGGCTTTGTTTGAAGTGGAGCAAAACCCCAACAGGCCATTTGTTATCTCTTGTGGAAATTTAAAAACCACGGTATTGGGCACCAGTTTTAACATAAAGGGAAACCAAGATGATATCGAGGTCAATGTACTGACCGGAAAAGTGGCACTTTCAGTTGATCGTGTTAATCAAAATGTGATTTTGTTGCCCAATGAAATGGGGGTTTTTGATAAGAAAAGCCAAAGCATATCCAAAAGACAGTCGGCGGTAGAAATTATTGAATCCGTTACGGTGGGGACCAAGTACACCATGAAATTTGAGGATACCCCAATGAGATTGGTGGCCAATGAACTGGAAAAAAAGTTCAATGTTAATGTAAACTTTAAGAACAACACTATAGAGAACTGTGTCATTACGGCCGATTTTTCGGGACAGACCCTGAACGAGATTGTCCATATGATCGGACAGGCCATGGATGTAGAATTTTATGTAGATAAGGACCTTGTGGTAGTGACAGGAGAAGGATGTAACCAATAGACCAAATATGAATATGAAAAAATCAATTAGTATGAACCGTATTGTGAGAACCGCACCACCATAGAAAAGAAACAGGAGTGCTACCAACACTCCTGTTCGTTGGGACCCTGTAAGAGCAGGGTCAATGTCATTATTCCGAATAAGAAATAACATGTAAATCTATGAAAAAAAGTGATAGGCTCTATGCTATTCCCTATAGAGCAAGACAAGCATATATAGTGCAATTCTCCTTAGCCTTATTTTTTTGTTTTCTAACCTATGCCAGTCCCGGTATAGCACAAAACATCCTTTTGAAAAAGGTAACAGTCGATTTGGTCGATGTTTCCCTAAAAGAAGCCCTGTCCGAAATCGAGGATAAAGGCGAAATAAGCTTTGTGTACAGCGGGAGCCAACTTCCCCTTAATAAGCAAGTTACCATTCAAGAAGAAAACCAATCCTTGGGCTCTCTTTTGAATACCTTATTTATGCCTTTTGATATTAAGTATCAAGTACAGGGAACCAACAAACACATTGTTCTTTCCCATAACCAAACCGACATTGATAACGCAACATTGGAATATAACGATCTTCTGGTCGAGCAACAAGATGGAGCGATACGCGGAAAGGTAATCGATATCGGAGGTATTCCCTTATTGGGGGTAACGGTCCTGGTGAAAGACACGGATAGAGGTACTACCACGGATATGGACGGAAATTATAGTATAGTTGCCAAAGAAGGTGAAATACTGGAATTCCGTTTGGTAGGTTTTAAGACCAAAGAGGCCACCATTAAAGGAAGCGCGCCCATAAATATGGTGCTCGAAGAAGATATCATTGCCTTGAACGAGGTGGTGGTGAGTACGGGTTACCAAGAAATACCCAAAGAAAGAGCCACAGGTTCCTTTGTTTTTGCCGATGAGGAAAGGCTAGATAATCAGGTAGGCGTCATCAGTATAAGCGAAAAGATTCAAGGACTTATTCCAGGGGTCTTGGTGGAAGGCAATCGAATTGTCATCAGGGGGCAATCTACCATTAATGCAGATGCAAGCCCGGTGATCGTGGTCGATGGGTTTCCCACATCATTGTCATTGGACGACATCAACCCCAATGATATAGAAAACATTACGGTGCTAAGGGATGCTGCGGCAGCTTCCATTTGGGGGGTAAGGGCATCTAACGGGGTCATAGTGATCACCACAAAAAAGGGAAAGACCGGGAGTAAGCCCAGATTCTCGTACAGTTCATCCCTCCGTATAACCGAACAGCCTGATATCAGTGCCTTGAGGTTGGCAGATTCCCATCAATATATTGATGCGGAACTGGAAGCATTGGACAGAGGGTGGGTAAACCTCTCCTCGGCTAATGGAAACAGTGGAAATTCCAGGGTATTTGAAATCTATAAAAAACAGTTTGATGGGGACATTACCCCGGAAGAAGCAGAAAGACTTTACAATCAATTGCGGGCCAATGATAGCCATGGGCAAAGCGACCTCTTTTTTAGAAATAGCATCTCCCAACAACACAATTTAAGTATGTCCGGAGCTACTGAAGCGAACAATTATTACGCTTCGTTGAACATACAGGACAATAAATTTCAAAGTGTGGGCAACAGTGATACCCGTGTAAAGTTCAATATAAAGAACACCTATCAGATACACCCAAAAATAGCATTGGATGCCAACATCAGCATTTCTTATGCCAGAGGGGCGTTCAATGGAGCAAGCACCTACAGTTTTGTACGCCAAAAACCCTATGAGCTTTTTGTGGACGAGCAGGGAGGTTATGTGCCCGTTTACGATGTATTTAGATCGGTGGAAAGAAACGAAGAACTGCAAGGGTTGGGGTATTACGATTGGAACAAAAACATGAAGAGAGATGTTGATAATAGCGACAATGCAACCAGATCGTTCTCACCAAAGATCATCACAGGGGTAACAGCTGAGTTGATGGACGGATTACGGTACGAAGGACGTTTCATGTACGAGACCAGACGCTATAGAAATGAGACTTTCTTTAACGAGGAAATGTACAAGACCCGTGATTTGATCAATAAATTCACCACGATCACAGGTAGTGGATTGGAATATCAAATTCCAAAGGGCCCGCTCTTTGAATATACCAATACGGAGATGCAGTCCCATACTGTGCGTAACCAACTTATTTTTTCCAAAAACTATAATGGTACAAAACATAGGGTAAATGCGTTATTGGGTACAGAGATCACCAAAACCAAGAACAATCTGGAAAAGGGAAGGTACTTCAACTATGACAAGAACCTTTTGACTTACAGTTTGATCGATGAGAAAACTTTGGCTGAAGGTGTTCCCGGATGGAACGGTTTCACACAACGCCTTCCTGCCATATGGAGACCTATTACCGAAACGGAGAACAGATACTTTTCGTACTACTTTAATGGAGCCTATACTTATGGGGACAGATATACCTTTTCGGCCAGTGGACGGATAGATAAATCAAATCTATTTGGAGCGGATGCCAACGATAGGATCACGCCTTTGTACAGTGTTGGGCTTTCTTGGAATGTTGTGAACGAGGATTTTTTCAATTTGGATTTTATAAATACCCTAAAGCTTAGGGCCACCATGGGTGAAAATGGCAATGTGGACAGGAGTACCAGTAAAGTACTTGTAGCCACTCCCGAAACAAATTCGTATTCCACAGGTGAACAATATTTAAAGATTGATTTCCCCGAGAACAAGGAGTTGAAATGGGAGAGTACAAAATCCTATAATGTTGGAGTTGATTTGGGAATGTTCAACAATAGATTATCCTTGGTTGCAGACTACTATATCAAAAATAGTTATGATCTATTGGCCTATTCCGAGGCAGATCCTTCATTGGGATTCTCAAGCGTATATAGGAACACGGCGAGTGTTGAGAACAAAGGGATAGATTTAGGCTTGGGCGCCCGGATATTTGAAGGTGATTTTGGTTGGAACTTCGAGTTTAATATTTCCAAGAACACCAATGAGGTGACCAAGGTTTACAATCCCAATCCTACTGTGGACAATTACTTGACAGGTGGATATGGAAGGCAGATAGAAGGATATCCCATAGATTATATCTACAATTTCCGTTGGGCGGGCCTATCCGAAGATGGACATCCGCAAATATATGATAATGAGGGGAATATATATTCTTCGGAAGACCCGGAACTGGACCCTCAGATCGAATGGTTGAACTATGCAGGGAGCACCGCTCCAAAATATTTTGGTTCGGTTGTAAACACCCTTCGTTATAAAGGATTTAGGCTAAATACCATATTTACGTACAAGTTTGGCCATGTAATGAGACTTCCAACGGTTTACGTGAGAGGTTCTGATCTTCTTTTGGCAGAAGTGGATAATAGATGGAGACAACCAGGAGACGAGAACACGACAGATATTCCAAGAATGTATGATGTGGCCCAGCAACCATTTGTCAGGACCCAGTTTTCAGAGGCCAATGACAATAGAACAAAGAGTGCCTCTTTTGTGCGCTTGAACAATGTGAATTTGATCTATGATTTCCCAAAAGGTATTCTGGGCAAGGAAATCCAATCGTTGCAGATACAGGCCCAAGCTACCAACGTGGCGTTGTGGACTAAGAATGATAGAGGTATTGACCCGGAAGCCATCAATTTAAGATATGGGGACCTTAGTTTGCCCAATCCATCGATTTACACTTTTGGGATACGAGTTGGATTTTAATCCAGTTCATTTTGAAATTAAAAACAGACAAGAATCATGAAAAAATTTATCGCAATATTAATTATCGCACTTTCTCTTGGATGCGATGATTATTTAGATATACAGGAAAAAGGGAAGAAGATCCCAGAAACGGTCGAAGATCTGAACTTGCTGATGAACGATTACAACAAGTTTATCAGGAGTTCGGTAAATGTTCTTTTTGTCAATGATGAGGTAAAATTGTACGAAGATGAGGTGAGCAAGATTTTTTGGGGAGGTGTGGAACGCTTTCTGAACGGCTATCAGTGGAGGGACCATATCTATGATAATCCAGACGACAATGACGGTGATTGGAACAGTTTTTATGCCCAAATCTACATTTGTAATGTGGTTTTGGATAGAATTGATGAAGCGGAAGGTGATGATGTGGGCCTTAGGAATATGACAAAAGGTGAAGCTTTGGCCCAGCGGGCCTACGCCTACTTTATGTTGGTGAACACCTATGGCAAGCATTACAATCAGGCAACAAGTGCTTCTGATCTGGGTGTGCCGCTTTATACAGAACCCGATGTAAATAACACAAAGGGCAGGGCCACCGTTCAAGAAGTGTATGACCTTATTGAAGGAGACCTGCAAGAAGCTTTGACGTTGTTGCCCCCAGAACAGGAATATCCCTACCATCCTTCACAGGCAGGTGTGCACGGCCTTTTGTCTAAGATATACTTGTACAAAGGCATGTGGGAAGAAGCCTTGGACCATGCAGATTATGCATTGTCGATCAACTCGGAGTTGTACAACTTTAATGATTATGACTTTATCCCCGGAGCGCCAAAATTTGCAGGTCTTCTTGGTTTTCCAAGACAAACCTGGGAGCACAAAGAGATACTTTGGACCAAAAAAGTAGATCATCCTTTTGTGTATGGCATTGGAGTATATATGTCCGATGAGCACCTGAGCCTATATGATGAAGGAGACCGTAGGCTTTATTTTAGGCACATTGAGTTCCATGGTTATGGAGCAAATGATAAAGGCCCCATAATCTATTCCAAGGAAAACTATTACAAGGCAGGGATAAATACACCAGAACTTTATCTGATCAGAGCGGAGTGCAATGCACGTTTAAATAGACCGGATTTGGCCATTACAGACCTTAACACATTAAGGCAAGCAAGGTTCGATTTGGACAAATTTGTGCCCTATGCCACAGGAATGTCAAACAGTGAGGCATTGGCCTTGGTATTTAAGGAGCGTAGGGTAGAGCTCTTTTTGGAGCCATGGCGCTGGTTCGATCTTAAAAGGCTCAATTTGGAGCCAGAGCATCAAACAACCCTCACCAGAACCTTCAACGGTACTACCTATAGTCTATCCCCCGAAAGCAATAACTATATTATTGCCATACCCAAAAAGGTAATTAACCTTAATCCTAAAGTTGAGCAAAACCCAAGGGGGCAGTAGCTTTTTAGGACATATTATAATATAGGGCTCCCCGATCCCGGGGAGCCATAACTCTCAATACATAAAACTATATAAATGGAAAACGTAGTAGAATGCATTAACCTTACCCATTATTATGGTAAGAAAATGGTATACGAGAACCTTAATTTTAATATTAAAAGGGGAAGTATACTCGGGTTGCTTGGAAAGAACGGAGCAGGAAAAACCACGACCATTAATATCATAAACGGCTTTTTAACGCCCAAAAGCGGAAAGTGTATGATTTTGGGAGAGGATTCCAGATACCTATCCTCCAAGACCAAGGCTCAAATAGGATACCTCATTGAAGGACACGTTCAATATGCCTTCATGAACATCTATCAAATTGAAAAATTTTATTCGGGTTTTTTTCCCAATTGGAAACGTGAGGCCTATTTTGATTTGATGGCCAAACTAAAGGTCACACCAAAACAAAAAATATCGACCATGTCCTGTGGTCAACGCTCACAGGTAGCTTTGGGGTTGATTTTGGCACAAGACCCTGAGTTATTGGTGTTGGACGATTTTACCTTGGGACTGGACCCAGGCTATAGAAGATTGTTTATCGATTATTTAAGGGACTATGCCAAGGAGACCAACAAAACCATCTTTACCACTTCGCATATCATTCAGGATATGGAACGTCTCATAGACGATTGTATGATCATGGACTACAATAGGGTCTTGGCCTATATGCCCGTTAAGAAGTTTCTCAACGAATTCAAGGAATATACCATAGAGCTGGAAAACCCAGATATAGAAGTGGAGCTCGAAAAACCCATTGTGAATTTAGAGAAAATGCACAATAAGTTAGAAATCTACACCTATGCCAGCCCAGAGGAAATAAAGGGGTATTTGGATGCCAAAGGATTGGCATACAAAAATTTCCAAGAGGTAGAAATGTCCTTGGAAGATGCATTTATAGGTTTAACAGGTAAATATTGATACAATGCTAAAAGCAATTATATATAAAGAGTGGATCAAAATAAAAAAGGTATCCCTTTTTTTACTGCTCATAGGAGTCTTGATCGTTATTGGGATATATTCCAATGTAAGACATGAACTGATTATTAAGGACGCGGAATCGTATTGGAACGGCATCCTTCAGCAAAGGACCATATATTTCTCCGTATTGAAGTTTATCCCATTGATTGTGGGGTTACTGATCGCGGTGGCACAATTTGTACCGGAAATTGTGGACAAGCGTATAAAGCTTACCCTTCACTTGCCAACAAATGAAGAAACCATTGTATTGAAAATGGTACTTTTTGGCTTCTTCTGTACCGCGTCGATTCTTGCGGTGTTTATGGGAATGTTTTTGGGAATGGGATCCTATTTCTTTCCACAAGAGATCGTTTGGGTGTCATTTTTGACCACGGCCCCATGGTTTTTGGCAGGGGTCGCTGCATACTTTCTGGTATCTTTCATTGTATTGGAACCCCTATGGAAACAGCGCATTTTTTATATGCTGTTTGGGGCGGCGTTTCTTGGAATTTTCTTTAAAGGACGCTTTCCGGGATCCAATGAGTACCTCTTGTGGCCATTTGTTGGTTTGATTGCTTGTATTAGCATCGCAACACTGTTTTCAATTTATAGATTTAGAAAAGGAGAAATGTAATTATGTTACCAAAATTAAGTAGATATTTACTCGTTTTTGTAGCCATTTTCACAATGGGCTACGTATTGCCAAGCATTTATAAAACGTTTTTCGACGTTCGTATCAGCTCCCCGAGCTTTTCATATAGTGTATTGCACAAAAAGTTCTATGCCTCTAAGTATGTGGATGGTCAGAACAGATTTACCGATATGGAAGGCAACGAATATACTCGGGAAGAATACATGGATGAATTGCCCATCAATAACTTTTATTACCATTTGGGGAAAGGAACTTTGCCCGATTCCATTATGGGGATAAAGCTAAACCCTGGTCAGTTGAGACAGGAAAACTTTTACCAAGGTACAGCGGCCATGGAGTTTGCCATGCCCGACTATGAATTGAACCCCTTGTTCGAATCGGCATCGGATTTTGGGATTACATTGCCCAAGGATGTCTTTAGAGTAAAGGACCGTATGGAATTTGTTGTGGCAAAGACCAATGAAGTTGATGAGGCCAAAAGTGAAGAATATACCAAGGCATTGAAAGACAAAGGCTTTGTGTTTCCAGCCAAGGTCTTGGGAGGTATTCCTTCTTTTATGAAGAGTAGGGACGATGGTTGGTTTATCCAAGACAGCAATTTGCAGTTGTTCCACCTCAAAATGGTAAAAGACAAGCCAGAGGTCAATCGAATCAATATTCCTGAAGGATTCAAAATCAGAAAAATAATCTGTAACGATCATGCTGCCAGGGAGTTTTATGCAACCATTGTGACCGAGGATAACAAGATCTATCTTTTAATGACCGAGGATTACAATATTCAACCCTTGCCCATAGAAGATTTTGATGCAGACCGGCAAACAATGGTCATGGGGGGCAACCTATTCTATAAGACCGTTATATTGATGGATGAGGCCTTTACCAAGGTATATGTGATCGATAGAGAGTTCAATAAGGTTGATGAGCTCAAGGAAGAGCTTCCATTAAAATCTGAAATGACCATTGGTAAGGTAGAGCAATTTCTCTTTCCTTTTTCCATTACCCTTAATAAATCCACTTCCTTGTTCACTGGAGTATATATGAAGAAGTATGTTTCTTGGAGTTGGGCCATCCTTAGTGCGGTACTTGTAATTGTTACACTTGTTTTGATCAAGAGGAACAATCGTTCGTTCAAGAACAATATTTTGGACATCATATTGGTGTTCTTTACCGGAATTTTCGGATTTATCGCTGTACATATGTTTCCCAACAAGGAATATTAAAAAATATATTAATCAGGGCTCCGAGAGGAGCCCAATTCATCTTTCTATCATGAACAGTTTGAAAACAAAAATCACTCTTTTAATGGGTGTGGTCTTTGCCATGCAACTTTGTGCGCAATCCACACCGCGACAAAAACTATTGGATTCCACCATACGTCACGGCGTTCTTGAAAATGGTATGGAATATTACATAAAGAAAAATGTGATGCCAAAAGAGCGGGCCAGCTTTTATTTGGTGCAAAAAGTAGGGGCCATTTTGGAGGATGACCATCAGAATGGATTGGCCCACGTACTTGAGCATTTGGCATTCAATGGATCTAAAAACTTCCCTGGAAAGGGAATGCAGGAATTTTTGGAGCGCCATGGGGCGGAATTCGGAAAAAGCATGAATGCCTATACCGCCCAAGATGAAACGGTATATAATATAACCGATGTTCCCGTAAATCCCGTTGTACTGGATTCGTGTGTGTGGATACTCCACGATTGGTCCGGAAATCTCTCATTACTGCCAAAAGAAATAGAAGCAGAGCGTAATGTTATTCAAGAGGAATGGCGGGCCAAGAACAACGCACAGTTCAGGATGGAAGAAACGGTGAGCCATATTAGGTACAATAATTCCAAATATGCCAAGAGAAATGTGATAGGCGATATGGACATCGTTCTGAATTTCCCGCATAAATCCATCTTGGATTTTTACGAGGACTGGTACCGACCCAACCTTCAGGCAGCCATCATTGTTGGGGATTTTGATGTGGATGAGATGGAACAGCGTGTAAGGACCATACTTTCAACATTAGAGAACCCAAAGAATGCAAAAGAAAGGGAAATATATACGGTCCAGGACCATAAGGGACTTATGTATGGAGTGGCCACTGATTCCGAAGCCAGGTTTCTCAGCTTTGAATATACCATGAGGCACAATTCCGTTTCCAATGATAAGAAGGATAGGGAGTATGTTGTTGGGAATATGAAATCGGCACTGGTAACGCAGATGATGAACCTTCGTTTTAAAGAACGGGTGATGTTGCCCGGAGCCTCATTCACACAAGCTAGGGCAGGGTACTATTCCTTTATACAGGATAAGGACATATTCACAATGGGTGGACTTTTAAAAGAGGACAATGTCCAAAAAGGAATCAAAGATGTATTGGTGTTGGTCGAAGAGGCCAAACAGGCCGGGTTTACACAAAGTGAGCTGGAAGTGGCCAAAACGAATCTGTTGAGAGGGTATGAATACCGACACAATATCAGGGAGAATATCTCCAATGATGACCATGCCAAGGGCATGCAAAGTTCTTACCTCTACAATGAACCATATTTGTCCACGGGAGAGCAGTTGCTTATAGCAGAAGAATCGGTTTCTTCTGTTACGCTTGATGATGTGAATGGGTATTTGTCAAAATGGGTAACGCATAACAATGCCTTTTTCCTTCTAAAGGGGCCGGAAAAAGAAGGATTGGTATATCCTACCAAAGAGGAGGTACAACAAATCATAGAAGAGGCGGTCACGGCAACCTATACAAAAAAAGAGGAGCAGGATGGAAATATCGCACTCTTGGCAAAAGAACCGGTCAAAGGTAAAATAGTATCCAAAAAGGCCCTTGATGGGTTTGAAAATGGAACAGAATACACGTTATCCAATGGAGCGGTAGTGTGGATGGTCCCCACGGACAATGCAAAAGACGATGTACATTATTCGGCCATCAGCAAAGGAGGAATGTCACTGTTGGATACGGAAAAGATTCCTTCGGCAAAACATTTGGTGCCCTTGGTCCTACAATCTGGTCTGGGCGCCCATGATCAAAATCAACTTACAAAAGTATTGGCAGGAAAGGCATTGAAACTAGAGCCCAGCCTAGGATACTATACGGAAGGGTATAGTGGGGGCTGCGATCTTAAGGATTTGGAAACATTGCTACAATTGCAATACTTATACTTTACCAATCCTCGTTTTGATCAACAGGCATTTGAAGTGTATAAGGATAAGTCGCTTTCCTTTTTGGAGAATCAGGCCAAAAACCCTAGGTCAGCATTCAACGATACCATACAACAGCTTATGACGAACCACAGCCCAAGAAGGCCATTGAACACTCTTGAGCTTTTGAAAAGTGAAGTGGATTATGGCGACATTCAGGAAATCTATAAAAATAGATACGGTAATGTTTCGGATTTTGCCTTTGTTTTTGTGGGTTCGGTCACAGATACCCTTATAGAGCCCCTTATAGAAAAGTATATTGGAGGAATACAGGGAAGCTCGGATAGGGAAGATTGGGTGGATCATGGAGTGTCTCCACCAAAGAAAGGAACCAAGAAGCATTTTGCTTTTCCAATATCGGTTCCCAAACATACAAACTATGTGGTACATTATTCAGACACCTACCCATATACCCAAGGGAACAATATTGATATGGAAATCTTTA
Organism: Algicola sp.; assembly: GCA_018222835.1. Lineage (GTDB taxonomy): Bacteria > Bacteroidota > Bacteroidia > Flavobacteriales > Flavobacteriaceae > Flagellimonas. The sequence goes on from JAAEZN010000027.1 coordinate 31,254, forward strand.
AGACGATATTGGATCGCAGGCTTTTCCATAAACTTCGGGAAGAAGAAGGAGGAACCTATGGCGCGCGCACCAATGTTAGTTATAGCAACCGACCTAGATCCAATATGGCACTATCCATTTTCTTTGACTGTAATCCGGAGAAGGGCGCTGAACTACTGCAGTTGATATCGGATGAAATGGACGACCTGTTGGAGAATGGGGCAACAGAGGAAGAATTTGTTCAGGCCAAAGAAGTGCTGATAAAGAACAGACAGGAAAATTTGAAAAGGAATGCTTACTGGTTACATATGTTGAAAGAGTATCAATTGAACGGGATCAATGAATTAGTCGAGGGAAATTATGAAAATATACTCAGAAAGAATACCGTTATGATGTTCAATCGAAAGATTGGGGAACTCTTAGGGCAAGCAGAGGAATATGAAATAGTGATGAAGCCCCAAGGATAACTCCTTTAACATTTTAATCTGTAGCAAAAGGCCCACTGATCAGTGGGCCTTTTTAATGGGGTCAAGTGGGTGACCAATGCCGTTGAAAATATTTAATATGAAACATTTTTACCTCTACAGAAAATCAGGACAGAGGTTAAAAAGAATAGTACCGAACATAAGTAATTTTATGGATTATGTTCTACAAAGCCACTACCGACAGGTACAAAATTTACGCAAACGACCGTCGCAAAAAGGATATGTCGTTGGTCTGATGTTTTATCGGATTTCACCTAAAGGCCAATATTTTGGCTGCTCTTTTTATGCGCTATCAAAAATCTGAGGAAAATTCTCTGTATTAATTTCATCACCAAGGGGGTAGATGTTGGACGGGTCCAGTACTATCATCGATAAACCAAAAGAGTTTGATCAAACCTATCTATTCTGTTCACCAGAAAGAGTCAAACATAAGATTTCTGGGATACGGTTTAATTATTTTGATGAAATATTCCAATTTCTTGAAAGAGTGGTTGTCAAGAACAAGCATCGACAAGAGATAGTCCACAGGGCCCTCCCTATAAAACAAGTATGCTCTATTTTTTCATTTTTGACCTACTTTTGTAAGTAGAATCAAAGTTTAAGGACTTGACCTTAGCAATTACTAGGGTCTGCATTGTCTTTTCACAGAGTTAAGTTGTAGTTATGGGAGTGGTCAGAAAAACCAAAAAAGTAGAAGCTTTACGAGGTCTGTTCGATCAAACGGACAAGGCCATTTCCGTAGTTGCATTGGTAGAGAGTCTTAAAGAAATAATGAACAAATCCACGGTTTACCGTATTTTGGAAAGGCTGGAGGCAGATGGGGCAGTACACTCCTTTAACGATACCGATGGCTTAAAATGGTATGCCCGTTGCAACGGATGTTCAGAAAATCACCATACGGACTCCCACCCACATTTTAAATGCACCCAGTGCGGTAACATAGAATGTTTGCCTGTTGATGTAAAAATCCCTTCCTTTCAGAAATACTCCATCGAGTCCGCCGAGATTATTTTGGTCGGTGAATGTGCAGACTGTAAAAGTTAATTTTTCCATAGGAACACCAAAGGACAGTTGATGATGTTCGGGTTGCCGGTGCGGATGTGCCGCACCGGTCAAAAAAGTGTTTGTACTTGTGTACTCCTATAATAAAATAGCAGATCGCCCTTTTTGCTCAAATCCGATTTGATAACAATTGCATTGGTGCCGCATATAAAACTGACGGTATTGTCCGCTTTGTATAAAAATGTGGTTACGGGAATATTTTAACCAGTATCGTTATCTAAATCTACTCTTCTATTTGTTAAGGGGACGGGTCTTCACTATCAAAATGAATTTTCTACCTCCGCCGCTTCCAACATAAGAAAGTGCAAGTCTGTATTTTTTATAAAGGGATTCAATAGTTCACTACCTGGGCCATACATTGCCAATTCCACATAATCTGCGGAGTGTTGCATACTTATCCAGCCTACGGAGGTGTGCTTTTTCTGGATTTCCGCTAGGGCATTAAACGGAAGGCTTCTTGGGTTGTACCATCCATCTTTAGCTTGTAGGGAAGTGTAATAGCTCAACAATGTCTTTGCCTCATCATCCGTCAATGCAAAACCGTTGGCAAATTCCACACGCTCTTTTAAGCTGTTTACAGATGTTTCTTTCCCGATACCGTTCAAGATCCATTCATTCGTGTGTTTGTAGTTTTGAACGGAATCAAAATTATCGTTGGCATTTTTTCCATAAATGAGCCCAGGGTTGGCGTTACCATGATCGGTGGTTATGATAACCAAAGTGTCCCCATCTTTTTCAGCAAAATCCATGGCAACTTGTACGGCTTCATCAAAGGCGACTTGATCATATAGCAGACCGGCAATATCGTTGGCATGTGCTGCCCAATCTACTTTTCCGGCTTCTACTTGTAGGGTAAACCCATTTGGGCCATCCACTAGGTTTTCAATGGCTTTTTGGGTCATTTCTGCCAAACTGGGGATATTCTCCATCAGTTCCTTGTTGTTTTCCCTGTCTTTGGTATAAGCCAGACCATTGTCCGAAAACACCCCAAGAATTTGTTTGTTGGTTGGTGCGGACATCATTTCCTTTCTCGATCTTGCCACGAAATACCCTTTGTTTGCAAAGGCACCGTACATGTCTTTTTTATCCTTTCGTTTTTCAGGATCAAAATTTTCGTTTCCGCCCCCCATCAAAACATCAAATCCTTGTTCTAAATATTTTTCTGCAATGGATGTTTGGTTGTTTCTGGATTTTTCGTTGACACAAAAGCCTGCTGGAGTGGCATGTGTAATAGGCACGGTTGTAACACACCCGGTCTTTTTTCCTACAGATTTAAATTTTTGCCAAATGGGGAGGTGTTGCTCACCATTTACCCCGTAGTTGATTCCACCATTATTGATTCTGGCACCTCCACCCCAAGAAGAGCTTGCGGCAGCGGAATCGGTTACCATGGAATTGGCCGAGGCCATGTCCATAAGAGCACGGTTTACTTTGTTCTCGCGGTACAAGTCCAACCAATTGCTGCCTTTTCCCGTTTTTCTGGAAAGATAAAGGTCGGCCATGTTCAAAGTGCCCGTACTCATCCCATCGCTTACCAATAATATAATGTTTTTGGCTTTTTTTCTTTTCCACTCACTCTCCAGGTCCGATGCACGAACGGTTTCGAATGGTGTAAAAAGGGAGGCGCCTACGGCTGTTAAGGCCCCATTTCTAAAAAACTTTCTTCTGTTCATTTTTTATATTATGTTGTTGATACGTTAATTCATTTTTTGAGCTACGGCATCGGTAAGGATGTAATTAAAGTGTTGTACATCGTCTGCGTTCAATTTTAAAGTCCCAGTCACGTACAGAACATCGTCGGTATTAAAATTGGGCTTGGATTTAAACTCGAGCTCCATGGCTGTTTCCGGCCCTCCCATTCCACAGAAAAAACACGAAGCCATTGGGTTTTTAGATAGAATGAACATTTTACCGCTGGGGTCAATATTTAAAAAGTATCCCGTAATGGCCACTTTTTTGCCCTCAAGGGATTTCATATGGTCACTAAACTCGGGATAAAGGAAGTTCTCCCCATAGTCGGGAAAGAATTTTTCCGTATAATCGATTCGGGCCAGATCCCACCAATTTATTTCGGTCTGAGAAAAACTGAAAGATGCGGATAATAGAAAAAAGACGATAATTATATTATTTCTCATGGCTCAATATTTTAGATATGTTCATTTTAATAATTGGGTAAATAGCAAATGCAATGGCAAAAAGAACCATAAGCACCACCAAAAATACGGTTTGCAATAGTTCCTGATATCCTAGTTCGAACGGCATTTTTTGTTTGTATTGATCAGTAATCATTCCAAAAATGAAATAAATCCCTATTTGTGATAAAAGTACGCCGATACCGAAAGCGATTATGGCGATCATAAAGCCTTCGTAGGCTACCATTTTGATCAATTGGAAAGTGTTGGCTCCATAGCTGCGCATAAGTGCTAGATCAAAAGCGCGATCACGAACCATACGATAAAGACTTATAAAAATGGTGATGCAGGAAATGATAAGAATGGCATAGGCAATCCATGTAATTGTCTTTACCCCGACACCCGTAAATTGATACAGCCGCTCCAACTCAAATTTTGGAAGTGCCGCCTGCATGTTGGTGTTTTCGTTTATGCTTCGGGGAATGGTTAAAAGTGCCATCGGATTCCGAAATGAAATCAACATAGAAGTGATTTCTTTATCGCGTTCCTCATGATGTTCATGTTCCGTTTCTTGTTCATGTCCTTCCTCATCATGATGGTGTTCTCCTTCTTTATGATGGTGGTTCTCTTTTTCAACCACCTCCGCTTCTTTTGAATAACTTGGCTCCGATTCGTGATGGTGCACGTCCCAAACAGTCTGTAATCCGGTAATGATCAATCGGTCCATAACTTTGTGGGTAGGGTGGTAGATCCCCACGACCTTTAAAAGGTCGTTATGGGCGTGACCACCTGTTTCTGCCAACCCGTGCGAACTTTGAAAGGTGTCCCCTATCTTAAGGCCAGTGGCTTCGGCAACAGTGGCACCGATGGCAACTTCCATAGGTTCTTCCGTAAACTTGCCTTCTTTTAAGGTCGCATTGTACAGTGCAGGAAATTCTTGTGTGGTCCCAACTATTCTGTACCCCATGTAATTATCTCCATAGGAAATGGGAACTCCTTTTTCTACCATCGGGTTTCTCAAAATATTCTTGGCCTCTTCATAAATTATGTTCCCCGTAGGATTGTCAATATGAAGTACAGAGGCAAGCACCAATTGCAATGGACTTCCTTTTGCTCCGACCACCATATCTATATCCCCTAAACTATTGTCCAATTGTTGCCGGAACGATTTATCCAACTGTTGGATGCCGACAAGAAGAGCAATGCTAACGGATAGGATAAGGGTGCCCAAGAATGTGTAAAGAGGTTTGTACCTAAAGTTTTTTAGGCTGATTTTCCAAATGTTCATAGTTCTAGGGTATTGTTGAACAATGGTTTAATGCGTTGGTCGTGTGTAATGACAATCAGATTGGCATTGTTGGTGTCCGCTTGCTCAATTAAAAGACGCATCACCTTTTTACAATTTGTATCGTCTAGGCTAGAGGTCGGCTCATCGGCCAAAACAATCTGAGGATGGTGCACTATGGACATGGCAATGCCCAATCGTTGTAGTTGCCCTTCGCTGAGTTCCCTGACCTTTTTGTTTTTACATTCCGCAATGTCGAGATGTTCCAAAAAATCGTTGATCACGGTTTTTGAAATGGCTTTTTTGGCAAAAAACAGTCTTGCCTCCAAGTTTTCCATAACGCTTAACGATTGTACCGCATGGTTGTTTTGAAAAACAAGTCCAATATTTTGGCCCCTAAACCTATCCAACTGTTTGTTCGATAGTTTTTGAATGGCGACATTATCAATTTCAATACTACCGCCTGAAGGTGAAAGCAGTCCTGCTAACAGATGCAACAAAGTGGTTTTCCCGATTCCCGATTTTCCCAAAACAAGAAGGTTTTGATTTTTGCTCAATGTGATGTCGGGGAACTCGAAGATGGTGTTGTCGTTATCGTATTTAAATTTAAGATTGTTGGTTTGTATCATACTACATGGATCATTATCACGAATATCCGGTTATTACTATTTTAGTGGCTCAACATTCCTTTTTTCTCCGACCTACCTTGCACCGCAAACCCAAAAATAAGCAGTGCTGCCGCTATCAACAGCAAAACCACAGAGGAAAACCCAATATTTCTATTGGTATTATTGGAATATGTAAATTGTGGGAGTGATGCATAATCTTGCTGCGAAAATGTTGCGTTGTTGTATAAAAATGTGATCAAATGCGTTCTCCAAGTTCCTGCAAATTCTATGACTTGCCCTCGATAATTTTCATAATCTGTGGTGGATGTTCCGGCCAATTGGTTCAACGACTCCTGTACCACGATGGCAGGAGATAGCCATTGTAATTTTCTGGACCATTCTTGTTGTTTTTGTAATTGATCTTCATACTCCCCCACAATGGGCTCTAATTCTTCTTTTACAATTTTTTGAGAGGCCATGTACCGGTGATAGAAATTTCTGGATTGTGTGGAATCG
>JAAEZN010000130.1 GCA_018222835.1 Algicola sp.
GGTTTACTTGGATATCGGCCATGTTGCTTCCGCCACGTAGGTCATAGTGTCTCACCAATCCGTTAAAGGTGATAGGTGCTGATGTGCCCACGTAGGTTTGATAGTTCACCACCTCAGGTCTTGTAGACAAATAAGCTCCTACTTCTTTAGCGACTGCTGAAGTACGTTCCAGAGTAGATCCCTCAGGGAGGTCGATGACCACTTGGAACTCGTTCTTATTATCAAAAGGAAGCATTTTTACGGCTACCGATTTGGTAAAGAACATCCCCACGGAAGCAAATAACAACACCAATGTGATGCCAATAAAAACCCATCGCTTCTTTCTACTTTCAATCAGTGGTTTTTCGAAACGCTCGTAGGCTTTATAAATAAAAGTGTCCTGAATTTCGACCGCCTCTTTTTCCTTTTTATTTTTCTTTTTGTCCTTTTCTCTCAAGAAAATGAAGCCCAAATATGGAGTAATGGTCAAGGCCACAAACAAGGACAACAACATGGCAATGGATGCCCCAATCGGCATTGGAGACATGTAAGGCCCCATCAATCCTGATACAAATGCCATGGGCAATACGGATGCGATTACCGTAAATGTTGCCAGAATGGTCGGGTTACCTACCTCGTTGATGGCATAGAGTGCTGCATCCTTGAACGGCAGACGTTTCATCTTAAAGTGGCGGTGCATATTCTCCGCAATAATAATGGAGTCGTCCACCACAATACCCGTTACGAACACCAAAGCAAACAAGGTGATTCGGTTCAAGGTGTAATCGAGCATGTAATAGCTCAACAAGGTCAGAGCGAATGTAATCGGTACGGAAAGGAACACTACCAATCCACCTCTCCATCCCATGGCCAACATCACTACAAAAGTCACGGCAATAATAGCCCCGATCAAGTGCATCAACAATTCAGATACTTTTTGAGAAGCAGTTTGTCCGTAATTACGGGTTACCTCAACATGCACATCATCTGGAATCAAATTCGATTGCAAGTGCTCCACTTTATCCAAAACCACATCAGCAATCTTCATGGCATCGGCCCCTTTTCTTTTGGCAATTGAAATGGTAACCGCTGGATATTCAGATTTGAAAGTTTCCGCTTTTTCACTTGCAGCTCCAAATCCAAGGGAAACATAATTTTTGGGCAATTCTGGGCCATCCAAAACGGTTGCCACCTGTCTCAGATAGATGGGTTGATTTTGTTTGGTTCCAACGATCAGGTTTTCCAAATCCTCTTTGCTTTCCAAAAAGTTTCCTGTGCTGATGTGAAACTCAGTATCGTTGGATAGGAAATTCCCAGCATCCATTTGCTGGTTATTGGCTTGAATCATTTGGGCGACGGCCAACATGTCGATGCCTGATTCTGCCATTTTATCCTTATCCACCACCACCCGAAGCTGACGGTTTCTTCCTCCAATCTTTTTAGTAATGGAAACCCCGTTTACCTTTTCAACCTCATTGATCAACTCTCCAGAAATCTCTCTAAGTTGAAAGTCATCGTATTCATCACTCCAAAGAGTTAGAGCAAGCATGGGCACATCGTCAATCGCACGGGTTTTTACCAAAGGCATGGTAACCCCGTTGGGCATCTGGTCCATGTGCTTGTTGATCTCGTCGTACAAACGCACCAATGATCTTTCGATATCTTCCCCAACGTAGAACTGTACAATGGCCATCCCCTGCTCCTGCATGGAGGTGGTGTACACGTACTCTACGCCTTTTATGTTCGATATAATTTTTTCAAGCGGTTTTGTGATCCTGGATTCCACCTCTGTTGGGCTGGCTCCAGGGTATCCCACAAAAATATCCGCCATGGGCACATCAATCTGTGGCTCCTCTTCCCTTGGAATTAGGAATGAACTGTACACCCCAATGACCATGAACACGATCATTAAGAGCACCGTTAGTTTGGAGCTGATAAACCCTTTGGCTATTTTTCCTGCTAGTCCGTCTTTCATTGTTAGCTTTTTAGGGTTATTGAATGCTTACTTTAGCTCCATTGTACAGCTTTCCATCGGCTGATACGATGTATTGATCTCCTTTGGACAATCCAGATAACACTTCTACTTCATCTCCATAATTCTCGCCCAAACGCAACCAACGCAACAGGGCTACATTATCTTGTCCGAGCGTATAAACTCCTGTCAATTGCCCTTTGTGCACCAAGGCTGTGGACGGAACAGTCACAACTGTTTTTCCATTGCTCTCATTTTCCGCCTCTAGCCTAACGGTTGCATACATACCTGACAAAATCTTGGCATCTGTTTCATCCAAGCTTACTTTCATTACATATTGTCCTCCTGTATTTTGTGCTGAAGCACTCAACTCAGAAACCTTACCTGTGATGGTGGTATCCAATGCTTTTACCAAAACTTGGGCTGTTGTTCCTACTTCAATCGCAGAAATGTTATTTTCGGCAACTTTGGCCTCTACCTCAAATCCTGTTCCTGGAGATTCCACTGAAACCAAAGGCACTCCTGGATTGGCCATATCACCCTCATCAATGTAGGTGTTGGTCACTACACCACTGAATGGCGCTCTGATATCTGCGTAGGCGAATTGGGAATTCACTTCGTTCTTCATTTGATTGGCTGCTTCCAATCTAGCTTTTGCCATTTCATATTGGGCAGTCATATCATCCAGTTCCTTTTGTGAGGCGCTGCTTTCTTTAAAAAGGTTTTGAAATCTTTCGTAGTCCTTTTTCGCATTGTTGAATGCTACATTAGCCTCGGTAATGGAAGCTTCCACTTGTGCTTTTTTAGCTCTTAGATCTCCATTGTTGATGGAAATAAGCAGGTCTCCCTTGTTTACTTTCTGACCTATTTTAACGGGAAGTGACTCCACATAGCCCATCATTCGGGTACTCAAGGTAGCGCTGTTCACAGCCTTTATTTGACCACTTCCAGCCAAAATGGTGGAGCTATCACCCAAATCCACATCGGCAACGGTTACTGGCACCGCTGTAGAAGTATCAACAGTTTGTTTTTCGTCACTTCCGCATCCCATTAAGGTCAGACCCAAGGACATGGTTAAAATGATGCTTTTATATATCGTAGTGTTTTTCATGTTGCAATTATTCTTTGGTTAAAAATGTGAGTAAGGATTGTGCTTGATTGTATTCAAAAATGGTTTGATAGTAGGCCAATTGCTTTTCGGCATAAGTGGCCTCTGCCATTAATAAATCGGTTGTTTTTTCCAATCCTTCTTTAAATCGGTTTGTACGTATTCTCAATGATTCTTCGGATTGCTCCATAGCCAATTTTGATGTCTGGAGCCTGTTCTCCGCGTCCTCGACCAACCGCTTGGTGCGTTTAAGCTCAATAGTACTTTTGGCGACGTACTGTTCGTATTCTTGTTTCGCTTTTTCATAGTTTGTTTTGCTTTTTCCTGCCTTGGCAAATCGCTGTGATCCTTTAAAAACATCCCAGCTCAAGCTTGCCCCAATAATGTATCCTTTGGAATCTGCCTGAAATAGTTGATCATCATACATCTCATAGCTGGCAAAGGCATTCAACCTTGGCAAAAAAGTCATATTATCTGCTTTCATGTTTGCTTTGTATGCTTCGGATACTAAATCCATCGCCTTAACATCCGCTCTGTTTTCCAAGGTGGCTTCAACTTCTTCACCTATATGTTCTGGCAACAATTGTTGGGTGGGTTCAAAGACAATATTTCCTTGTTCATTCATTAAAAAAGCCACGTAGTCTGAAGCATTTTTTACATTGCTTTTGGCTGTTTTTAATTGGTCTGAAACTTCGGTCACCCTCACTTTTACTTCCAATAAATCTGCTTTTTGAAGTAACCCCTGATCAAAACTGTTCTGAGCCATGTTCAAGTTGGCGGTTGCTGCATCGTATGCTTTTTGCATTACTTCCACAGCTCGGTACGCCAATTGCAATTGACCGTATGCCTTTTGGGCTTCAAAATCTAGATAATCCCTAGTTCTCATCGCTTGAAGCTCTTTAGCTTCCATGGTAGTTTTGGCTGCTTTACGCTGATAAAAACCATCCATATTGATCAAGGGTTGCTGCACCGATACCACGGTAGCGAAGTTTTCCACCTGATCGGGATCGTTCAATAGGTCTGGGTTAAAATCGGCCTGGGTCAGAATTCCTTGATTGAGTTTGGACCCAAATGCCATTAAAGGGTTTGTGGTTGCCATTCCTGTATGCGATACGGAAATCTGTGGCAAAAAAACAGAATTGGAGAACCTATAGTCATACTTGGCCATCTTGGCCTCCTGTTCGGACACCTTGATACTAGCATTAGATTCCTGTACCCTTATTAGAACATCCTCCAAGGAAACCTTGACCTGCTCTTGGGCAAAAAATTGACCTTGAGCAAAAAAGAATGTCATCACAACAAATAATCGCTTCATATCTTAATTGATTTGAAGCAAAATTAGATTTGCGGACACACCTACACAGTAACATGTGTTACCGAGGGTTTCGTATAAAAAACCTCAATACAGATACAATTATGGCATGTAAATCCGTATTGAGGTAATATATTAATGATGACTATTTATATTGAACCGTGTAAATCATTTAATTACAGATACATTATGTTTCGAAACAACATAAAACTATGGCCTAATAAAAAAGTGATTTAAATTTGGGGTTGTTGGAACAAACAAAATGGATTTAACATAAATGTAAGCTATACTTATGCTAAATCCATTTTTAAATATGTGGTCAGTATTTATTTTTTACCACTGTTCATCATAGCCAAAACGGCAACGATCAATATGATGACCACTAGGACAAACAGGCCTATCATCCAGATACCGTTTTCCCAAACTACCAGAGGAATATTAGTAAGTGCTTTCACAATATATTGGTTTTAATTTTGAATCAAATTTAATTGCTCCAACTTGTTCAAAACATGATATTACTCATAAATATCCATTCCAACAAATTTCGCCTTAAACGCCCTCCACTTTCATCATTTTGCTTCAATTACAGACAAGGAAGTCCATATTTTTATGTTTCCAATGATTTTTTTATCTGAATATTACCGGTCTTAAAACAAGAAAGCCGCTCGATATCGAGTGGCTTTCTTATATCAACCAACCAAAAAAACCTAGTTTTTGACCTTACAAGTATTAATCCCAAAAAGAGTGTACAAAGGACAAAAACTAACAAAACTTGTTAAAACAAATATTGCTGCAAAAGCCAGCAGCACATATGCCAATGTTCCTGTTATCACATTAAAGTAATACAATGCTCCAACTGCGAGCGCAAGGATAATTCGGATTGTGCGGTCTGTCCCGCCCATGTTTTTCTTCATAATCGTTAGTTTATGATTCTTTCCCTACAAGTTACCAAAAAATGACCCGTCTTACATCTGCACTTCAGTTTTTCGATATTCAGAGCACTACACCAAAAACATGGCCTCTTTGAATTTATTAGCGTAACATGGGTTACAC
>JAAEZN010000028.1:0-31256 GCA_018222835.1 Algicola sp.
GTTTTTTGTGTAAAAGCATTTCTCGGTTGTCCATTGCTATAACCTGCCTCCTCAACCTTAAAAACCAAATCATAATTGCCAGAAGAATCAAACAAATCCAAGATGCCCTGCGATAAATGTCCCGTTCCTGCAAGTTGTCCAATGTCAGGAACGGTCAGGTTTTGCATATCCTTGGTTTTTAATTTGTTAATAATACCTTCTACGCAAGGGTCAACGGATACATCTATATCAATTTTTTCATCTTCCTCATTAATCGGCAGAAGGGTGTTCTCCTCGGGGCAGTCGGCGCTCTTCCCCATAATCGCATAGGCCTTTAAAATGCCATCGGTCCCCGGGCCACCGAATTTTCCCTGGCCCACCTCCACAAAGGGTTCGGTACCGGCGCCAACGCCACCTCCATAGTCCGGGGCATAAGAGTTCCAATAGTCGTAATAGTTGCCTGGGTCATGGTTCCCGCCACCGCCGTTGTTGTTTCCTCCTTCGTTGTTGTTGGCGTTTCCTCCGCCGCCATTTCCGTTGGAACCATTGCCGTCGGATTCCAAGGGTTCGTAACAGGGCTCCGGTTCACTTCCTATTTTGCCGTTCTGGTCCATCTGCAGGCCAAAAGCCTCCAAGGTATATACCCCTATGGTTCCCTTGAACGGTTTTTCCTCTCTTGGCCCCGCCACATATTCGGGCCAGTAGTCCTCGTCCACCTCATAACGCAGAACAAAGGGCTCGTTCTGCACACCTTCGTAGGTTTGCTTGGCCACCACGTTGTAAAATACATTATGGGGCGTATCCGCAACGTACATCCGCAGGGAGTAGGTGGTATTGCCCACCGAGTCCGTTACGGCCAGTACACGGCTGCCGTCCAGCACCACATCCGAGCCATCGTTCTTGGAGGCCCAGCCCACCTTGGAGGTCTGCTGTGCTATGGAACTTGAAAAATCGGGCAGCTCATCAATGGTCAATGCCCTTAGCCGTACATTGTCCTCCTCTTCTTGGATTGGCTCAGGGTAGTTGTTGGACTCTTCTTTTTGGCAGTTCCAGGCCAGCAGGGCCAATAGCAACACGAAGAGTAGGTTCTTCAATCGTTTCATTACTTGTCAAGTTTTAAGAATTAATAAGACCTGGGAGATCTAAAAAAATCACCGCAACACACGGCATACGAATGTTGTGTTCGAATACACTTTTGCTGCGCTCAACAAGTAATGGGGATTTGTGTTGGGACTAAACTAACAACTTTAATTTAAACCGTATTGGACAAAAACCTTAAAAAAACTGGGAGTTTTCCGTAGTTACATGTCGTGCTGGCACTGGAATTTGGAAAAATTGAACAGATTTAGGAAGTAGGAAAAATAAAAAAGGTGGAATAACTTCCACCTTTTTTGCCCCAAATCTTACCATGAACTTAACCTACTTATGCTATGGCAGGTACTAAAGTAGGATTGCGGGTTTCTGATTGTATAAAAACCCGCTGTTCTGCTAGTTTCATCGATAAAATGCACAGTTTTGCGCTCTTTCTATCTTCCTGTTAATAAGCTCTTTCGTTCTTACCTTCGAAAAAGTTGACAAATGCTTTGTTAACAACCCTGTTGCCACCTGGGGTGGGATAATTTCCTGTAAAATACCAATCGCCCAAGTTTTTAGGGCAGGCACTATGCAAACCTTCAATAGTTTGATAAATGATCTCTACTTCGGCATTTATACCTTCGGGACTTAGAATTTCCCCGATCTTTTTGGAAATCTGTTTCGCCGAGAATGGAGCATAAAATTCCTTTACGTAGTTTATCGCATTCTTGTTCGAAGCATTCGTCTGGGTCAGGCACTTTTCATAAATCTCTTTGATCAAATGGGTTGTGCCATGTTCCTCATGCAAAGCCAATGCTGCTTTAAAGGCAACAAAATCTTCCAACTTTGCCATATCTATACCATAACAGTCCGGATAACGAATCTGTGGTGCAGAGGACACAACTACGATTTTCTTGGGAGACAAACGATCCAGTATTTTTAAAATACTACGTTTTAAGGTGGTGCCGCGAACAATACTATCATCTATAATTACCAGATTATCGGTAGGTTTTACAGAGCCATAGGAAATGTCGTAAACGTGGGCCACTAGATCATCCCTGCTGCTATCTTGGGTGATAAAGGTTCTTAGCTTTGCATCCTTAATGGCCACTTTTTCTATTCGCGGACGAATGTTCAATATTTTATGAAGTTCCTCACCGGTCATGTTGGGCCCCAAGGCCAAAATTTGCTCTTCTTTTTTCTTGTTGAGGTAGTTTTGCGCTTCTTTTACCATTCCAAAGAACGATGTTTCCGCAGTGTTCGGAATGTAGGAGAAGACGGTATTCTCCAGATCGTTGTCGATGGACTTCAAAATTTCAGGAAAAACCAGTTTCCCTAATTTTTTTCTTTCTTGATAGATTTCTTTGTCACTTCCTCTAGAAAAATAGATGCGTTCAAAAGAACAGGCTTTGCGTTCGGTGGGTTCCAAAATACGCTTTAATGCCATGGAACCGTTTTTCTTAATGATCACAGCATGTCCCGGATCCAGTTCTTTTACATCATCAAAATTTACATTGAAAACGGTTTGGATCACAGGGCGTTCCGATGCTACGACCACAACTTCATCATCCTGATAATAGTATGCCGGTCGGATTCCCGCCGGATCACGCATTACAAAAGCATCGCCATGCCCGATTAATCCGCTCATGGCATAACCGCCGTCCCAGTTTTTGGAGGCTTTTCTAAGAATCTTGGCCACATTCAAGCGTTCGGCAATAAGTGGAGAGGCTTCTCTTTTAGAGTACCCTTCTTTTTTGACCTCCTTGTATAATTTCGCCACGGCATCATCCAAAAAATGACCGATTTTTTCCATTACGGTAACGGTATCTGCCTTTTCTTTGGGATGCTGTCCCAATGCTATCAAATTGCCAAAAAGCTCATCAACATTGGTCATGTTAAAGTTTCCGGCTACAATAAGATTACGGTGCATCCAGTTGTTCTGTCTCAGAAACGGGTGTACACTCTCGATACTATTTTTTCCAAAGGTGCCGTATCTAACGTGGCCCATCAGAAGTTCCCCAATGTACGGGATGTTCTTTTTTTGCCATGCTACATCATCTTCGAACTGTGGATTTTCGGTCAAGGCCGTATTGATACGGTTATTGATTTGGGCAAAAATGTCCTGAATGGGCTGTTGTTGAGCCGATCTAACCCGGCTCATGTATCGTTCCCCGGGTTCCATGTCCATTTTAATGCTTGCAAAACCGGCACCGTCCTGTCCACGGTTATGCTGCTTTTCCATCATTAAGTACATCTTGTTTACCCCGTAAAAAGCTGTACCGTACTTTTCCTTATAGTACTCCAAGGGTTTAAGCAAACGGATCAACGATATTCCGCATTCGTGCTTAATAGGATCACTCATAGTAAATCAAATAAAAAAAGCCCCGAAAATTTCAGGGCGCACATTTAGGTTAATTCAATATTGAACTGCGTTAGTTCTTTAAATTGTTGCAAGCGGGCATTTACCTCGCTTTTATGTAAATCCACCATGCGCTCCGTGCCAAATTTTTCTACACAGAACGATGCTAAATTGGAGCCATGTATAATGGCGTTCTTCATACTTTCAAACGATATGTTCCCTGCCTCGGTCAGATATCCTGCAAAACCACCTGCAAAGGTATCCCCGGCACCGGTAGGGTCGAATACTTCTTCTAGTGGAAGGGCGGGCGCAAAGAAAATACTGTCCTTATGGAACAATAGTGCTCCGTGCTCCCCTTTTTTAATGACCACGTATTTTGGGCCCATTTTTTGAATTTTTTCTGCTGCCTTCACCAGTGAATATTCATCTGTCATCTGTCTGGCTTCTTCATCATTGATTGTAATGACATCTATTTCGGAAATCACTTTCATCAAATCGTCCCAACTATTGTCCATCCAAAAGTTCATGGTATCCAAAACTATTAGTTTTGGTCGTTTTTCCATTTGATTGATTACACTTAGTTGAATGTTGGGGTGAAGGTTACCGAGCATTACAATGTCCGCATCGGTAAAATTGCTTGGTACTACGGGATTAAAGTCGGCCAGAGTATTTAGTTCTGTGGCCAAGGTATCTCGAGAATTTAGGTCGTTATGGTATTTTCCTTCCCAGAAAAAAGTTTTTCCTCCTTTTACCACCTCAACACCGGATAAATCTATATCCCTGTTTATAAAAATGTCCATGTAGGACTGCGGAAAGTCGTCTCCGACCACGGATACAATTGCGGAGTCTATTTTATATTGTGATGCTGCCAATCCAATAAATGTGCCGGCGCCGCCCAATATTCTTCCTGTTTTCCCGAACGGTGTTTCAATGGCGTCGAAGGCCATGGTCCCCACGATCAGTAATTTGCCCATTACCTAAATTTTGCTGCAAATATAAGGTTTAGTAATGCGAAATTATACTTTGACTGTTCCATATTATTCAAAAATGGCCGGATTGAACGGGAATTGGGCTATTTTCTGCCAAAATCGGCCGGTATTTCACCCCAGGCCTTGGTTTCCCATTTTACAATAGGAGTATTGAACCGATTCTTTTTTAACCATTCTTCGGCGCGCGCAATAAGTTCAAAAAGCTGGGCATTTTTTGTGGTCTTGTTCAACTTGGTTCCGCATTTTTTCTTTCTGACCCAGCCGATGGCAATTCTGGAATCGGAATAAAGGATCCGGTCGCTCTTATGTCGCTTTAAAAAGGCCAGACCGTGAACCAAGGCTAAAAACTCACCTACATTGCTTGTTCCTTGCTCAAAAGGACCTTGATGAAAAAGCACCCGTTTACTTTTGGTGTCCACGCCGCGGTATTCCATTTTACCAGGGTTGCCACTGGACGCTGCATCTACTGCGATTGAATTGTAATTGGGATCTCCGATTTTAAGCAGTTCTTCTGGGGTAAGGTCGCTTTTGTCCTTGGATTTGCCCTTGAAATCCGCATAATTACCGTTGTAGGCTTTTTTGGCCTCTTCAAACGTACCAAAGGATTTATATTGCGCACCCTTAACACCATCTATTTGCGCCTTGCAATCGGCCCAAGACTCAAAAATCCCGGGATGTTTTCCTTTCCAGACAACGTAAAACTTTTTTTTCTTGGCCATTAGGACAGGAGTTTTTCTATCACCTTAGGGAAATGTTCGTATTCCAACCGGTGTACCTTTTGAGCAATGGTTTCTGGGGTATCCGAAGGTTCGATTACTGTCTTGGCTTGAAATATGGTGGCACCTTCATCATAATTTTCGTTGACATAATGTATGGTAATGCCCGTTTCGGTCTCATTGTTGTCTTTCACGGCTTTATGCACCCTGTCGCCGTACATACCCTTTCCGCCGTAATTGGGCAATAGGGCAGGGTGAATATTTACAATTTTATTTGGGTAAGCCTTAATAAGGTTTTCCGGTATCTTCCAAAGAAAACCGGCAAGTACAACCAGGTCGGTCTGTAGTCCACGTAAAAAATCTACGATAGCATTGGAATCCTTAAATGCTGGCTTATTAAAATAAAAGGCAGGAACACCAAGGCGGTCACACCGTTCCAACACTTTTGCTGAGCTTTTATTGGTAAGTACCGCAGCAATATTGACAGATGGATTGTCGCTAAAAAAAGAAATAATATTTTCTGCATTGGACCCGCTGCCCGATGCAAAGATTACAATTCGTTTCATTCGTTAGGAATTCAAATGTTTTTGGACTAAATTACGTCGGCTAAAGTAAGATACACGAATTTAAGATGTTTAATTTGAATCACATTTTATCGTCAAATAGTGTATTTAATCCAAAGTTTTATATTTTTGCCAACGATTTAAATTTTTAAAACCACAATAATTATGTCAGACATTGCATCAAGAGTAAAGGCTATCATCGTTGATAAACTAGGTGTAGATGAAAATGAAGTAGTTGCAGAAGCTAGCTTTACCAACGACTTAGGAGCGGATTCCTTGGACACTGTTGAACTTATCATGGAGTTTGAGAAAGAATTTGATATTCAGATACCAGATGACCAAGCAGAAAACATCGCCACTGTAGGTCAGGCCATTAGCTATATAGAAGAAGCTAAGTAATTATATGATATATCGCTAAAGATTTTAAATTATCCATGTGATTGTTGTCACATGGATAATTTTTTTTATAATTTACGTCTAAAGGGTAAAAAAATAGTTCAATGCAGTTAAAGCGAGTTGTGGTTACCGGAATGGGAGCATTAACGCCCATTGGTAATAATTTGGAAGCTTATTGGGAAGGACTACGAACCGGAAAAAGTGGTTCTGCCCCCATAACATACTTCGATACCGAAAAATTTAAGACAAAGTTCGCTTGTGAGCTTAAAGGGTACGATCCTTCAGATTTTTTTGACAGGAAAGAAGCTAGGAAACTAGATAGGTTTGCCCAATATGCTCTGGTGTCTTCGGATGAAGCCATAGCAGACTCTGGAATAGACTTGGACGTTGTGGACAAGTTTAGGGTCGGTGTAGTATGGGGTGCGGGAATCGGCGGTTTGGAAACTTTTCAAAACGAGGTGATCAGCTATGCCAATGGCGATGGCACACCGCGTTTTAACCCATTCTTTATTCCCAAAATGATTGCGGATATAGCACCTGGCAATATCTCCATTAAACATGGATTTATGGGGCCTAACTATACCACGGTCTCCGCATGTGCCTCTTCGGCCAACGCCATGATTGATGCGCTCAACTACATTAGATTGGGCCATTGCGATGTTATCGTGACCGGAGGTAGCGAGGCTGCTGTAACTATTGCAGGTATGGGCGGATTTAACGCCATGCATGCACTTTCCACCAGAAACGAAAGCCCCGAAACCGCTTCTCGACCATTTGATGCCACAAGAGATGGTTTTGTATTGGGAGAAGGAGCAGGAGCACTTATATTGGAAGAATATGAGCATGCCAAGGCAAGGGGAGCTAAAATATATGCCGAAGTTTTGGGCGGAGGACTTTCCAGTGATGCCCATCATATGACAGCTCCGCACCCAGAAGGTATTGGAGTGGTAAAGGTGATGGAAAACTGTTTGGAAAACGCTGGGCTTAAACCAGAAGATGTAGATGCCATTAATACGCATGGAACCTCTACGCCCCTTGGAGATGTTGCTGAATTAAAGGCCATTACCAAAGTATTTGGTGACCACGCCAAGAACATCAACATTAATTCAACCAAATCTATGACAGGCCACTTGCTGGGAGCAGCAGGAGCCATTGAGGCCATAGCATCCATTTTGGCAATGGAGCATAATTTGGTGCCCCCGACCATTAACCACAGTGTAGTGGACGATCAAATAGATCCATCGCTCAACTTGACCTTGAACAAGGCCCAAGAACGAGAGGTTAAGGTGGCCATGAGCAACACATTTGGATTTGGAGGACACAATGCGTGTATATTATTCAAAAAATTAGGGTAGTTTTGTAACATGAAACTTACTTCCAAAATATTCAATTCCCATCCGAGCTCGGATGGGGATTTTTTTTTGGGAATGAAAAGAATCCTCGGTTTCAAACCCAAGAATTTGGAAATCTATAAAACGGCTTTCCTGCATCGGTCCATGAACAAAAAGGACGATAAGGGCAACCCGGTCAACTACGAGCGTCTTGAATTTTTGGGAGATTCAATGCTGGGGACCATCATTTCAAAATATTTGTACAATCAAGTTCCAGAAGGGGACGAGGGCTATCTTACCAAAATGCGTTCCAAGGTAGTGAGCCGAAAGCACCTCAACGAACTGGGAAAAGACCTAGGCCTGTTAAAGTTTGTGGAAAGTAGGATTCCTAAAGCACATTTCGGGGAGAACATTCACGGGAATGTTTTTGAAGCACTTGTGGGTGCGATTTACTTGGATAAAGGCTATACGTATTGCGAAAAATTCATTAATGAAAGGGTGATAGAGCCCTATGTGGATATTGAACAGCTAGAGGGTAAAGTGATCAGCTATAAGAGTTTGGTTATAGAATGGTGCCAAAAAGAGAAAAAGACGTTCAATTATCACGTTTACGAGGATACGGGCAATGATGAGCTAAAGCATTTTGCCGTAAAACTGACCATTGGTGATAGAATGTTGGCAAAAGCACGGGCCACTTCCAAGAAAAAAGCAGAGGAAAAGGCCTCAAAACGAGCATATTTCGCCCTGCAGAACAAGATTGAAAATCAATAACTTTAAATTATAGTTAACTCAAACGTTTTCGCTTGATTTATAAATGTATTGTCCGGCATAAACTGGACATGCATAAGGATTAAGCCTTATATTTACGGTTCGTGTTATGGGGAATTTAACAACGCACAAAATATCGGCGGATTTATATGATGATAGTTTTTCCCTGATTGCCATACATAGCAATTTGGAAGATTATGCCATTACCTATGCTATCAATTCCGCCTGTGGACTCAACCTAAAACGAATGAAGAAAGATCTTTGCCTAGATGACCATATGTCTTTCTCGGTATTCGATTGGGACGATGAACTGAACGATGTGTACTGGACCCTGATTTCCAATAAATGTGAAGTAAGGGAAGAGACACCTTCTTTAGGATTGTTCGAGAACAATGTAACCACAAGGAACGACCATTTGATCAAAGAACGGAAGGAAGTGGATTATTTTTTGAAGGTGGATGCTGATGATGAAACTGAGTATTCCCAAAAGATCAAATTCATAAATCAGATATCCAAGGTCATAACAGCATACCCATTGGACACGCAAAATTTAAAATCAAAAAGAAACTTAATCTTTTAAAAATGCCAACTAGAAAGAAGACGAAAATTGTAGCGACCCTCGGGCCAGCTACCAGTAAAAAGGAAACCCTTAGGGAAATGATCTTGGCTGGAGTGGATGTTTTCAGGATAAACTTTTCCCATGCTTCGTACGAAGATGTGGCCGAAAGAATCAAAATGATCAGGGAACTTAATGAGGAGTTGGAAATTAATACCGCCATACTTGCCGATTTACAAGGGCCCAAACTAAGAGTAGGTGTAATGGGCGGAGAAGCCATAGTTTCTCCAGGTGATGAGGTGACCTTTGTAACAGGAACTCCTTTTGAGGGAACCGCAGAAAGAGTTTACATGAATTATCAAAACTTTCCAAAGGACGTTAAGACCGGTGAGCGTATTCTTTTGGATGATGGTAAACTAATATTCGAAGTAAAGTCAACCAATGGAGAAAATGAAGTGGTTGCGAAAGTAATACAGGGAGGGCCTCTAAAGTCCAAAAAAGGAGTAAATCTGCCCAACACCAATATTTCTTTACCGGCATTGACAAAGAAAGATATTAAAGATGCCATTTTTGCCATTGGACAAGAGGTGGATTGGATAGCACTTTCTTTTGTGCGACATTCTCAAGACATATATGATCTCCATAATTTGATCAAAGAGCACACCGAACACAAAATTCCGGTGATTTCAAAAATTGAAAAACCAGAGGCTCTTGAAAATATCGAAGAAATTGTAAAAGCTTCTGATGGTCTTATGGTGGCGCGTGGGGATTTGGGCGTGGAAGTTCCGGCACAGGAGGTTCCATTGATTCAAAAGAAACTGGTTTTGAGCGCCAAAAAAGGTAGAATACCGGTAATCATTGCGACCCAAATGATGGAAACCATGATCACCAGTTTAACACCGACCCGTGCTGAAGTGAACGATGTGGCCAACTCCGTAATGGACGGAGCCGATGCAGTAATGCTTTCAGGTGAAACATCGGTAGGTAATTACCCCGTTCAGGTGATTGAGAAAATGTCGAGCATCGTAACCAGTGTTGAAGGCTCTAGTTTGATCAAAGTACCTCAGAACCCACCACATATTCGTACAAATAGATACATCACCAAGTCCGTTTGCTATCATGCAGCCTTGATGGCCAACGAGATTTCGGCCAAAGCCATATCCACTTTGACCAATAGTGGTTATACAGCATTCCAGATTTCGGCGTGGAGACCAGCGGCACATATTCTCGTGTTTACATCAAACAAAAGAATATTGACCCAGCTCAACCTTCTTTGGGGCGTTAAGGCTTTTTATTATGACAAGTTTGTATCTACGGACCAAACTATCGAAGACGTGAATCAAATTGCCTGTAAAAAAGGGTTCTTGGAAGTTGGGGACATGCTTGTGAGCTTGGCGGCCATGCCGATAAAAGAAAAAGGAATGGTGAACACTCTAAGGGTAACCGAAATAGAGACATGTAATTTCTAAAAGATATTTGTAACCGATTTAAAAAGGTGTGCCGTATAAAGCACACCTTTTTGTTTTCTGGATAATCGCGACCCACTAAGTTGTAAGTATCCGCAACTAAAAGAGACTATGTAGGGTAAAGGAGCAATCAACCAATGAAGCACGAGTACAAGGATTCCAGATTAGGGGCTATTTTAGGGCTTACGGGCGATATTAAAAAAGAGGAAAGATATTTTTCCGAAACCTCCAAGACCATAAAAATTTTATGGAACAGGAACGATTGCCCGCTCACTATACAAATAGATGGGATGGATTTGGAATTGTTGCCAAATCAAATTGTTACCATTACTTACCTCCAACACATTTCCTATAACAAGGCTCAGCTGCCGTTGACGGCCATTCTTTTTAATAGGGAATTCTATTGTATTTCCGATCACGATAGCGAAGTGTCCTGTAACGGAATATTATTTTTTGGAACCCAAGATATTCCGATCATAACCATTTCCAAAGATCAATTGAACAAGTTCAACCTGTTGCACGACATGTTTATTGAAGAATTTTCTACCCCGGACAATATTCAGGGCGATATGCTTCAAATGTTACTCAAAAGGTTGATAATTATGAGTACGCGATTGGCAAAAGAACAGCTAATTGTTAAATCGCTCGGCAATGATCAAATAGATACCGTTCGAAAGTTCAACTTTTTGGTGGACATGCACTACAAGACCAAAAGGAGAGTAAGCGATTATGCCGATTTGTTGCATAAATCCCCCAAGACACTGTCAAACCTTTTCTCTATCTATAACCAAAAATCCCCACAACAGATTATTTTGGATAGAATAGCGCTGGAGGCCAAACGGCTTATAAACTTTACAGATAAACAAAATCAGGAAATTGCCTATGAACTAGGCTTTAACGACCCGGCCCATTTTAGTCGTTTTTTTAAAAAGATGACCCATATGACACCTTCCGAATACCGCGAAAACCTTCTTTTAATGGCTTAAGGGAAAATTGGTCAAGCCGTCGGGAAATTGCTCCTAACACCCACCCTCCTTTCTGAAGCATCTTTGCTCTGTAATTAAAAAACAGACAAAAGATGAATATCACGGAAAAATCAATTTTTAATCTCATCGAGATTTTTAGAACAACTCCAAAAACCGCTGTGCAGAGGGTGGAAGCTTCTGAACACTGTGAGCAAAAATACCATCACGATTTTTACTGTGATGTAGAAAAACCATTTGTACAGACGTATTAATCCATTTATAACACTTCATATTAAAATTTACAATTATGAGCACAATCAATGTACCTAAAAGAGAAGAAGTAAGTTCGGCCAATCAAGCTATTTTTGACAACTTGGAAAAAGCAGTGGGCTTTGTTCCGAATTTGTTTGCAACCTATGCCCATTCCGAAAATGCACTGGGTAACTACTTGTCTCTTTCCAATGCAAAAACCTCTTTAAAAACTAAGGAAAAAGAGGTGGTAAATTTAGCGGTTAGCCAAGTGAACAACTGTATTTATTGTTTATCCGCACATACTGCAATTGGTAAAATGAACGGGTTTACGGACAATCAGATTCTTGAGCTAAGAGCAGGTAAAGCTTCTTTTGATGAAAAGTTGGACGTATTGGCACGTTTGGCCAAAAATATTACCGAGAACAGAGGGGCAACCGATGCCCAAGTAATAGATGATTTTTTTGCTGCCGGATGGACCAAGGAAAATTTGATAGACACTATAGTCTTGGTAGGAGATAAGACTATCTCTAATTATATCCACAGCACAACTAAAGTGCCAGTAGATTTCCCAGTGGCTCAGCCTTTGGAAACGGTAGGGGCTTAATTGGAACTATTACCTAACAAATCGTATCATTGTTGATGGGAATGTCACAACGGGCGAGGTCGAGAACATGTTACATTGTTTACGAACAGAACATATCGACTATGCTTGTTGTGACATTTTTATCTTAAGTAAGCTCCGTGTCCTTAAAAAGCGCCGGAGCAATACTTCTGGCCATAAAAATAGGCCAATCATTTTTAAAAAGATGGCTCTCTGTAATTGCACTTTCATAAAGCATATAAAGGCCTCCCGATATTTTTTCGGTTTCCGCTTTGGATAAATTGGAGATGTTGTCCCCAACAATCTCACCTAGGAACAAAAGCAATTCCTTTTTTTGTTGCTGGATCACACCCAAGATAGTGGTTTGGTCAGGCGAAAGCTCTCCAAGGGTCTTAATGGCCCAACAACCCTGAAAATTCTCTTCTAGATACATATCCCGTACTAGGTCAAAAATGGCAAGTAACTTTGGCCTGCCCGTATTTCTTTGCTCAACATAGTTTTTTAACCTATTTATAAAAGTATTGTGCCGTTGCTTTAAATAAGCGGTACAAATATCCTCTTTGGACTTAAAATGACTGTAGAGGGTTGCTTTTGCTATGCCACATTTTGATATAATCTCGTTAATCCCTGTCGAATTATATCCCTGTGAATAAAAAAGGTTACCTGCCGAAGTTATAATGTGTTCGTGCAATTCGTTTCGTTGCATAGAAAATGGTGTAATAGTGTTTATTGCGGGTGCTACTTGTACAAAGTAATAAAGAATTATTGGGTCGAGCAATTAAACCCCGGCCGAGAAGGCTCTTTATTAAACTTTGGAACCAACGTTTATAAGGACGCTTTTTTCTTAGACAGGATTTTTCATTTTAAGGTTAACTATTTAAAATAGTGTTCATTGTAAACAATTTCCTATCTTGTTACAACTAGCATTATCAATCAAATAATTAAAACACATCAAAATGAAAAAATTACTTCTAACCTGCATTGTTGGGCTTTTGTCCTGTGCCATGGGTTTTGGACAGGGATTTCAGTTTAAGGCTGATGACATTAACATCGATTACAAAAAGTACACCTTGAGCAATGGCCTTACCCTTTTGGTTTACGAGGACCACAAAGCGCCCATTGCAGCAGTAAATGTATGGTATCACGTAGGGTCTAAAAACGAGAAACCCGGAAAAAGCGGTTTTGCCCATTTGTTCGAGCATTTAATGTTCAACGGAAGTGAAAATTACAATACCGACTATTTTCAAGCCTTGGAAAGTATCGGGGGAACCGACCTTAACGGAACTACCAATAACGATAGGACCAACTATTTTCAGAATGTACCTGTTTCTGCCTTGGACCAGGTGCTATTCTTGGAATCTGACCGAATGGGCCATTTGTTGGGAGCAATTGACCAAGCAAAACTCGACGAGCAACGAGGTGTGGTGCAAAACGAGAAGCGGCAAGGTGAAAACCAGCCTTACGGTATGCAATGGGATTATTTAACCAAGGCCATGTATCCCAAGGGGCATCCATACTCTTGGACGGTTATTGGAGAAATGGAGGATTTGAATGCGGCATCATTGGAAGATGTGCATGAATGGTTTAAATCTTATTATGGAGCAGCCAATGCCGTTGTTGCCATAGCAGGTGATGTAAATGCAGAAGAAGTCCATCAAAAAGTAATCAAGTATTTTGGGGATATCCCTTCGGGACCAACCGTGGAACGCCAAGAAATTAATATTCCCAATAAAATTTTTGATTCTCGGCAGGTTTTTGAGGATCGTGTTCCAGAAACAAGAGTACTTTTTGCGTGGAATACACCACCCTTTGGCGTTAAAGAAGACCTTTACTTTGATTTGATCTCCGCTATTCTTACCAGTGGAAAAAATTCAAGGTTGTATCAAAAATTCATCTATCAAGATCAATCGGCAAGTGCAGCAGTATCTTTTCAGGCTTCCAGTGAAATTGCAAGCCAATTTATTACTTGGTTAAACGTAAAGCAAGGCGAGGACCCGGCTAAATTGGAAAGTGAACTCGAGGCAGAAATCCAGAGGTTTATCAAAGAGGGGCCTACCCAAGAAGAGCTCAGAAGGGTAAAGGCCAATTATTTTGCCAATTTTATAAAAGGATTGGAGCGAATAGGTGGTTTTGGAGGGGTGTCGGATATTCTTGCCTCTAACCAAACCTACCACGGTGATGCCTCCTACTACAAAACAACATTGAAATATGTAGAGGACGCCACAGCAGAAGACCTTAGAAAAACAGCGGAAAAATGGCTTTCCAAAGGAAAACATATTTTGGTCTGTAATCCATTCCCAGAATACGATATTGTCCAATCTTCAGTGGATAGAAGCAAGTTACCTGAGTTGGCAGAACAGAAAAGCTCAAAATTTCCAGAATTGCAACGCACCCAACTATCCAACGGACTCAATGTGGTTTTGGCACAGCGAGAAGGAGTACCTACGGTAATAATCAATTTAGTTGCCGATGCAGGCTATAAAACAGATTATCTGGCCAGCCCGGGAACCGCTATGTTGGCCATGAACTTAATGGACGAAGGAACCAAAGACAAAACCTCTTTGGAAATCAATGAGCAGCTTCAGCTTTTGGGCGCATCTTTGAGCACTTTTTCTAGCCAAGACGAATCCAACGTGTATATGAGTACTCTTAAGCCAAGTCTGGATGCCAGCTTGGATTTATTTATGGACGTGGTACTTAACCCGGTATTTCCCGAAAAGGAATTTGAAAGGTTACAAAAAGAGCAGATCAATAATATTAAACAGGAAAAATCGCAACCAATTACAATGGCCTTGAGGGTCATGAACAAATACCTTTATGGAGAAGACCATCCGTATAGCAGTCCATATACGGGTACAGGGTACGAGGATACAGTTTTAAAATTGACCAGGGAAGATGTAGTCAATTTTTACAACACTTGGTTCAAGCCCAACAACTCTACCTTAATTGTTACGGGAGATGTAGATATGGGCGAATTAAAATCAAAATTGGAAAAGAGATTGGGCAAATGGAAGAGCGGAGAGGTTCCTACCATTGCATTTAATCAACCTAAAACCAATTCCAAGAATACACTTTATTTAATGAACCGTCCCGAATCCCAACAATCCGTAATTTTGGCAGGGCATCTTACCGAAAAGTACGGAGGGGCCAATGAGGTAGCCTTGGAACAAATGGTGAATATCCTTGGGGGGGATTTTACTTCCAGAATCAACATGAATTTAAGAGAGGACAAGCACTGGTCCTATGGAGCAGGAGGATTTGTAATAGGCTCCAAAGAATCGCGTCCGTTTATTGTTTATGCGCCCGTTCAAACAGATAAAACGGCAGAATCCGTTACTGAGATCAGAAAGGAAATCTCCGAATTTACCTCTACAAGACCAGCTACAAGAGAGGAATTGGAAAAAGTAAAGACCAATCAGGTGCTTAAGCTTCCGGGTCAGTGGGAAACCAATAGTTCCGTGAACAGCTCTGTTAGGAATTTGATCAGATATAATTTACCGGACGATTATTATCAAAAATATGATCAAAACGTAAGAAGCCTTTCTGTAGATGATGTGAGAAAAGTGAGCAACCAAGTAATACAGCCAGAAAAGGTAAATTGGTTTATGGTGGGTGACCGGGCTGAGATCATCAACAAATTGGATGGGCTCGGTTTTGACAACATCATAGAAATCGATGCAGATGGGAACCCTAAAAATCCTGCGGTAAAACCAATGGAAACAGATATTAAAAACTAAATGGTAGAGGAGGATTTGTCCAAGAAGTTTTTGCGTCAACCTAAACTTGTTTCAGGTTCTCATAACACTTGTTTAATTGTATGATGAGATTGAGAAACTAGTTTGGAATGAAAGGATAACTTAAAAGTATTTTTAGACAGTCTCTCTTTTTAAAAATCAAATTTGAGTTGAACGAGCACGGAATCTTTTTCCGTGCTTTGTTTTTGTTTTTCTGTGTTGAGGTTGGCCAATGAAATACCTAATAATCGAACGGAGTTTTCCAAAGGAGATTGGTACAACAGTTCTTTTGCGGTCTCTAAAATAAGGTCCTTATTGGCAATAAAATAGGGAAGGGTCTTGCTACGGGTCTGCAAAGTAAAATCACTGTACTTTATTTTTAAGGTTATTGTTTTTCCGGCTATTTTGGCTTTTTGGAGCCTTTTTTCAAGCTCGTTGGCAATGTTCTCCAATTTTCCCAACATAAAGACTTCACTACTCAGGTTTTCCGAAAATGTACGTTCGGCGCCTACGGATTTTGGAATACGGTGTGGTTTTACACTGCTTAAATGGATACCTCGTACAACTTTGTAGTAATGTCCCCCGCTTTTTCCAAAATGTTGCTCCAAGAACTCCAACGATTTTGTTTTTAGGTCTTTGCCCGTAAAAATTCCTAGACTGTACATTTTTTCAGCGGTAACTTTGCCTACTCCGTAAAACTTGCGAATATCCAGGTTTTCCAAAAACCCGATTACCTCTTCGGGGTTCACTGTTTTTTGTCCGTTGGGCTTGTTGTAATCACTGGCAACCTTGGCAACAAACTTGTTTATGGAGATTCCTGCCGATGCGGTTAAGCCTGTTTTGTCCAGAATTTTTTTCCGGATTTCTTTAGCAATTAAAGTAGCGGAAGGATTTCCTTTTTTGTTTTCGGTTACATCCAGGTAAGCCTCGTCCAAGGAAAGTGGCTCCACTAGATCGGTATATTCAAAAAAAATACTGCGAATTTGCACGGAAACCTCCTTGTATCGATCAAAACGTGGTTTTACAAAAATAAGTTCAGGGCAGTTTCTTTGGGCAATGGATCCTGCCATGGCACTACGCACCCCAAATTTTCTAGCTTCGTAGCTTGCAGCAGAGACAACTCCACGTTTGGAGCCACCACCAACGGCAATGGGTTTTCCTTTGAATTCCGGGTTATCATGTTGCTCCACAGACGCATAAAAGGCATCCATATCCACATGAATTATTTTTCTTAAGGGAAAATCAAAGTCCATTTTCAAATTTAGGGTATATTTAGTTTGATGGAACACTTAGAAATAGAACGAAAATTTTTGGTCAGGTCGGATACCTATAAACAAAAGGCTACCTCTCAAAAACGTATTGTACAAGGATTTTTAAATACGGATCCGAGTAGAACGGTAAGAGTCAGAATTAGCGGAGATAAAGGTTTTTTGACAGTTAAAGGAGCCAGTAATGATTCTGGGACAACCCGATTCGAATGGGAGATTGAGATAAGCCTGGCTGAAGCCGCGAACCTTATCGACCTATGTGAAGCTGGAATATTGGAAAAAGTTAGGTTCGAAGTTCCCGTGGCTGGTCACATGTTCGAGGTGGATGAATTTTTGGGAGAAAACAAAGGACTCGTTTTAGCTGAAGTAGAGCTTAAACATGAGGATGAGCGCTTCGAAAAACCAGATTGGCTAGGTCAGGAAGTAACCGGTCAAATACGATATTATAATTCCCAATTAAGTAAAAAACCTTACAAGGAGTGGTAGCAAGACCCAATAAATCCTCTTTAATTATAAATATACTGATCATAATCAGTGCCGTTCTAGCTATGGTTATGGAATACTTTGGGAGCCTATCTGCGTATATGGTGTTAAAGCCTTTAACAACGGTTCTTGTAATTTCCTTGCTGGTATTTATTCCAAAACTACAGTGGACCAAGCTAAGAACCATTATGGTCTTTGCTTTGTTATTTTGCTTGTTGGGCGATATTCTTTTAATGTTTCCGGCCTATTTTGTATTTGGTCTTGCAGCTTTTTTGGTGGCTCACATGTTATTTGTTTGGGGATTTGTACGGTTAAATGGTTTTCAGCGAAACTGGATTTTATTTGTGATCCTCTTTGGCATTGGAGGAATACTTTTCTATTGGCTGCGACCCGGTTTGGGCGAATTTTTGGTTCCGGTCGGGGTTTATGTTCTGGTTATTTGCTCTATGGCTTGGCAAGGAATAGCTCTTTTCCTAAAGGAAAAGAGAAAGGAGTTTATTTGGATAGCCATTGCAGTACTGTGTTTTATGTTTTCCGATACCATGATTGCCATATCTAAATTCAGGTCGGCCTTTGATTATTCAGGTATTGTTATTCTGAGCACTTATTGGATCAGTATTGCTTTAATTGCAAATGCCGTTCGTAAAATTGTTCTAAAATCCTCCGAATAAGGTGGGGTACATTATTGGATCGGGCTTTTTTGTAGGTAAGTTAGGGTAAGAAGACCACGCAAGTTGTTTATAATAATGTGGTCCAGAAGTTCTTTAATACTAAATTCACTGAAGAGGTTGTCTTGGGAATAGACAATTTCATCCATACGAGACAAGAAAAGTGTACAGACCAATTCAACTTTAACATTAGGTCTTATTTGCTCCAATGTCTGAGCCTTTTGCAATAAAGGACATGCAATGTTCCAGACAATATCCTTTTTTAGGTCAGTATAAATTTGATATGCTTTTGGGTAGTATTTGTTAAGACTTTTCAAAAAGAAGGGGTTGAGGTTATGATACACCATCAACCCCTTTTTATAAATGTAGATTATCGTAGTGAGGGGTTCGTCCTCATTTGGATTTTCGTCTATGTATTTTTCAATATCCATCCGAATATCGTTCAAAAAATACTTAAGACTTTCAGAGACCAGCCTTTCCTTACTACTAAAATGTTTATAGAGGGTTTTTTTAGAAATGCCAAGATCGGAGGCCAATTCATCCATGGAGAAGCTTTTACTACCAAATCGGTTAAAGTTCTCGATGGCATGGATCAATATTTCGGTCTTGTCTCTCAAAATTTTTTATTTCCAGCCTCCACCAAGTGCACGGTACAATTCTACCATAGAACTCAACTGAGCGTATTGTGAATCAACATAGTTGAGTTCAGAGTTCAACGCGTTTTGTCTGGCGGTCAATACTTCCAAATAATTGGCCAGACCATTGTTCAACAATTCTTCCGAATAATCCTCGGCCGTGGCGTAGGCCTCTAGCTCTTTGGAACGGGCCTCCAACTTTTGGCTTTCCGCATTGTACGTATATAGGGCGTCGCTAACCTCCCTGCCGGCAGTAAGCAAAGCTTTTTTGTAAGTAAGCAAGGCCTGTTCTTGTTGTGCTTTTGCTACCTCCATTTGAGTTCGTAGCTTTCTGCCATTAAAAATAGGTTGGGTCAACGATCCTATAAAACTTGAAAAGAGCGAACTGGCATCCAGCCAATTATCAAACTCCAAACTTTGAAAACCTCCTGTAGCGGATAAGCTTAAAGAGGGATATAGGCTGCTCTTGGCAACATTGGTAAGCTCAAAGGCGTTGATGAGACCATATTCGGCCTGCATCACATCTGGTCGATTGGCAAGCAATAAATATGGAACGCCAGTGCTGAGTTCTGTATCAATAGATTGATTGTCCAAACTACCCCTCTGAATTTTTTGTGGCCCTTCGCCCAAAAGAATACTAAAAGCATTTTCCAACAATTTAATATTGTTCTCAAGGTCGATCACAATAATCTCAGTGGTGTGCATTTGAGCTTTGGTCTGCTTCACGGCCACTTCGGTAACTTGCCCAGCATCTTTTAGTGCGATGGTGGTCTCCAAACTATTTTTTCTAGCATCTAAGGTTTGTTTGGCGATTTCCAATTGCTTGTCCAAGGCCATGAGTTGAAAGTAAGTGGTCGCAATACCTGTAATCAAATTGGTCTTAACCGCTTGATGCGCAGAAACACTTTGTAAATAAGAAGCTCCTGCTGCACGCTTGTTGCTTCTGATCTTTCCCCATACATCGGCTTCCCAGGAAAGAGTGCCGGACAATTCGTACTGTTCCAACGGTCTGGTGAAAAAGCTTCCGAACTGACTGTTTTCTGAGTTTTTGGTCCTAGTGAAACTAGTGGTTCCGGACAAAGTAGGATAATACCCTGCCTTGCCTTGTTTTACATAAGCATCTGCTGCCACAACATTTTGGAGGGCGATACGGATATCGATATTATTTTCCAGACCCTTTTCAATGTAGGCTACAAGCTGCTCGTCTTTGAACAAATCTCTCCAAGATACATCTGCCATGGAAACACTATCCTGAGGCAAATTATCCGTTCTGTAGAGATTTTCGGTCTCAAGTTCTGGTCTAGAATAGTTTTTGGCCACAAAACAGGATTGCAACAGCAATGGCACTGTTAGTAGCAAAAACAATTTATATGGAGGTTTAATTTTCATGGAAGATAATCTTTGTTGGTTCAAAGGATAATTAAACATTGTTTTGATTTTGAGATGCTTCGGGTTTACCGGAAAAACGCTCCTGCATGGCTTGGAATATTACAAACAGCACAGGTATCACAAATACACCCAATATGGTTCCCACAAGCATACCGCCTACAGCACTTACACCGATGGAACGGTTACCAACAGCGCCTATTCCCGAGGAAAGGGCCAATGGCAACAGACCAAAAATAAATGCAAAAGATGTCATCAAAATGGGACGTAACCTTGCCCTGGCCCCGGCCGCTGCAGCATCATACAGGGATAATCCTAGTTTTCTTCTTTGCAAGGCAAACTCAACGATCAAAATGGCGTTTTTGGCCAAGAGACCTATCAACATAATCAGTGCAATCTGGAAATAAATGTTGTTTTGCAGGCCGGTGAAATTCACGAAAAGAATAGCTCCTGCAATACCAAATGGCAATGATAGCAATATGGAAAATGGCAAAATATAACTTTCGTACTGTGCACTCAATAAGAAATACACGAACACCAAGCTTAAAATAAAAATGATTATGGTTTGACTTCCTGCACTGTTTTCCTCTTTGGTAAGGCCGGAATACTCGAAAGTATAGTTATTTGGCAATACCTCGGCAGCGACCTCTTCAATCGCTGTAATTGCATCACCGGTACTATAACCGGGGTTCATAGCTCCATTAACTTTAACAGAGTTCAAAAGGTTGAACCTGCTTACAATTTCAGGGCCGTAGATTTTCTTTAGAGAGACGAATTGGGACACTGCAACAGATTCTCCTCCTGCATTGGTGACAAATATATGGTTAAGGCTCTTTTCATCTGCCCGATCCTCCGGCTTGGCCTGGATCATAACACGATATTGTTTGCCAAACTTATTAAAGTCCGTAGTGTACAATCCACCATAATAGCCCTGCATGGCATTAAATATGTCTGTTACGGCCAAGCCTGCAGATTTGGTTTTTTCCACATCAACCTGTAACTCATACTGAGGGAAGTTGGGGTTGAACGAGGTGATTGCATACTGGACTTCGGGCCGAGCATTCATCGCCGCCAAAAACTCGTTGGTAGTTTGGCCAATGGATTGCCAATCTTCTGCATCCGTATTCTGTAGGTTGAGTTCAAAACCGGCGGAGTTACCAAACCCTCTAACGGCTGGAGGGGTAAAAAAGAATATACGGGCATCTTTTATACCTGCAGTTTTTGCAAACAATTGTCCGATAGTGGCATCAACAGTTTGAGATGGCTCTGTTCTCTCCTTCCAATCTTGAAGGCGGATTACAGAGAACCCATAGGATCCACCGTTAACACTGTTCAAAATACTAAATCCGGTAACGTTCATACGGGTTTTGATGATGCCCATGGATTCATAAATAGAATCCAATTTTTTAACCGTTTTTTGGGTTTCCTCCAAAGTTGTTCCGGGAGGCATGGTAACGTCGGCAAAGATGATACCCTTATCTTCGTTGGGGATAAATCCGGTAGGCGTTGTTTTGAACAGGAAAAAAACAACTACGCCTGTACCGACCAAAAGCGCAAGGGTTATCCACTTTCTTCTAACTAGCGTACCAATTGTGTTGGTATATTTATTGGTCATTGCGGTAAAGCCAACATTGAAAGCTTTAAAGAAACGAGCCAAAATATTTGATTTTTTGTCCTTTTGGTGGTCGTGCGGTTTTAAAAATAAAGCAGCTAGTGCAGGACTCAACGTTAAGGCGTTTATGGCAGATATTAAAATAGCGACGGCCAAGGTTATACCAAATTGCTGATAGAATACCCCGGAAGAGCCACCTATAAACGATACAGGAATAAATACCGCGGACATTACCAAGGTAATGGAGATAATAGCTCCGGAAATCTCGGACATTGCCGTTTTGGTAGCTACTTTGGCATTTTGTGCGCCTTCTTCCATTTTGGCGTGAACTGCCTCGACCACAACAATCGCATCATCCACAACAATACCAATAGCCAAGATCATAGCAAACAGGGTAAGCATGTTTATGGAGTACCCGAACAGTTGCAGAAAGAAAAATGTTCCTACAATGGCCACAGGCACCGCAATGGCAGGGATCAAGGTTGACCTAAAATCTTGAAGGAACAGGAACACTACGATAAATACCAAAATAAAGGCCTCGATCAGGGTCTGTACCACGTGATCTATGGATGCGTCAAGGAAGTCTCTCGTGTTATATGGAATTACATAATCCAATCCTTTTGGGAAGTTGGCTTTTGACTCCTTCAAAATGGCTTCGATATTTTCAATGATCTCGTTTGCGTTGGAACCAGAGGTTTGGAAGATACCCACTGCGGTTCCGGGATTGCCCATACCTTCGTTCTTGGTTCCGTAATTAAAGGCGCCAAGTTCTATTTCGGCCACATCTTTAAGGCGTAAGAATTGACCGTTCTCCTGAGCTCTAATTATGATGTCCTCGTATTCGGCTTCTTCGGCAAGGCGTCCTTTGTATTTTAAGACATATTCGTAAACACCATCGGCATTTTCGCCAATCTTACCTGTTGCGGCCTCAAGGTTCTGCTCTCGCAATGCAGCTTGAATATCCGACGGCATCAGGTTAAATGCGGACATTTTCTCTGGATCCAACCAAATACGCATGGAGTAATCCTTGGAACCGAACACGGTAACATTTCCAACTCCTTCGATACGCTGAAGCTTGGGAACTATATTGATCCTTGCGTAGTTCTCCACAAAGGTTGCATCATAATTTTCGTTCTCCGAGAATAGGGAGAAGAACATTAGAGCACTGGTCTGGGATTTTTGGGTGATTACCCCGGTTTGAACCACAGCCTGTGGCAGCACACTGTTTGCGCGCGCCACACGGTTCTGTACGTTTACAGCAGCGATATCGGGATTGGTTCCCAGCTTAAAGAACACGTTTATTGTGGCGTTACCGTCGTTACTGGCGTTAGAAGTCATATAAAGCATGTCTTCTACCCCGTTGATCTGTTCCTCTAAAGGAACTACGACACTCTTAAGTACGGTTTCCGCATTGGCACCGGTATAGGAACTTCTTACCTGTACGGTTGGCGGAGCAATTTCTGGATATTCCTCTACCGCTAGGCTGCTTATACCTAAAAGACCGAGAATAACAATGATTATCGAAATCACCGTGGAGAGCACGGGCCGATCTATAAATCTTTGAAACATGGGTTATCTTTTACTTATGTGATGTTTTTATTTTATAGGATCTATCTGCTGTCCTTCTCTAAGTTTAGAGACACCTTCTACCACAATTGTGTTTCCGGGTTCCACTCCTTTTGATATCAGATAATCGGAATCCGTTTGGTCAACAATGTCGATTTTTTGCGATTTTACAGTGTTATCATCCTGCAGGATATATACCAATTTGTTGCCTTGAATATCCACGGTGGCCATTTTGGGAACAACCATCACACCTTTTTGTATGGACGGAACTTTAATGGTCCCTGTACTTCCGGAACTCAATAAAAGGTTAGGATTGCTAAAATCCGCTCTCAATGTAACGCTTCCCGTAGTTGGGTTGATGATATTGTTTACCATGGCAATCTTTCCTTTTTGCCCGTAGGTTTCGCCGTTTATCATTACTAATTCTACTTCTGGGGAGTTTTCTGCAGATGCAGAAGAACCTTCTTTGGCCATTTTGTTCTTCATGTCCAAAAGTTGCTTTTCTGTCATGGAAAAATAGGCGCGAACAGTACTAATGTCAGATACAACCGTTAATGGTTGTCCCATAGAGCTACTTACCAAGGCGCCCACTTTATACGGAATTTCACCAATGTATCCGTTTACAGGGCTAACTATATTGGAGTAACCAATATTGGCTGCGATACTGCTGTAGGTGCTTTTTGCCTGCTCCAATCTGGCCTGAGCTGTTTTTAGTTGTACTTCGCTGATAATATTCTTTTCAACCAAAGGAACAAGTTTATCCACTTCTACTTGCGCAACATTTACCGCTGCTTTGGCAGCTTGTGCATCTTGCGAAAGTGTTTGGGTTTCCAGTTTAAAGAGCAGTTGCCCCTTTTTTACTTGTTGCCCTTCCTCAACATAGATTTTTTGAACAAATCCGGAGACTTTTGGCCAAATTTCTACATTTTGCTCTCCCTCTATGTTGGTAGAATAGGAGTTGTATAGTGTAATATCTTGCTTTTTAAGCGTGCTCACTTTTAGCGATGGTGCTTGTGGAGCGGCAGCTTGTTGTTCT
Source organism: Algicola sp. (assembly GCA_018222835.1). Lineage (GTDB taxonomy): Bacteria > Bacteroidota > Bacteroidia > Flavobacteriales > Flavobacteriaceae > Flagellimonas. The sequence goes on from JAAEZN010000028.1 coordinate 24,404, forward strand.
TTTTTGCCACCACAGGAAGCTAAGAGCGCAAGACTAAAGACAGATATGCTTAATGCAATTTTTTTCATTTTTAGAATAGTTGGGATTTCTTAATTGTGATTATGATTTTCTAACTCTTTGAGTGTTTTTAGGGTGTTGCCCAGCAGTTCTTCACTCTGTTTAATAAATGAGTGATAGATTTCTGCACGTTCTTTGTTTGTTTCATACCTTTCAGGGTTACATGTTTGATTGTACTTTCTGATCTTGGTTATGATTTGGTTTTCTTTCTCAATACGCTTGAGCTTTTCTTCCAATTTATTTAGATAGAAAGTGCTTGCCGCCGAGGTCCTGAAATATCTTTTACGTTCTCCTGATTTAGTGAAGTAGGAAATCATTCCTAGTTTTAACAATAGGTTTATTGCAGAAGAAACGGAGCTCTTACTTGCGCATGTAGTCATTTGACATTCATCAAAACTGAGTCCGTCACAATCGGTGACTACCAGCATAGCGTAGAGTCTGGCTGCCAATGGTGGAATATCATGTTGATTTTCCAGGTGGACTCCAAGTTCTTCTATCAATTCCTTTTTTTGCTCTTCTTTACACATTTATGAAAAATTGAGCTGCAAAAGTAGTGTTAGTTCGGTTATTACCGAACTAATAAGAACTAAATATTTGTTAAAAGAATGTGGGAGAGGTTTTTAGGGAAAATCAACCTTCGGACAAAATCCCTTCCATGTTTATAACAGGGATTGTGATAAGGCTTTTTTCTGCAATAGTGTGTTTAGGAAACAAAAACCTTTTTTCGAAGAGTTTGTTCTCGGCAAAAAAGGTTACAAAGAATTCATTGTTAAGAGCTAGGATTTCTTCTTGCAGCAGCTCTATTTTTTTAAAGGAATTTGGTTCGAGCGTTCCAATGCCATGTCGCATAGTGGATGTTTTGGTCTCTCCATCAAAACCTTTGGAGACAACAATGGCCATTTCAATGCTATCTGATCTGTTATTGATTAAGTAAGCGTTCCAATCTTTTGATAGAAATTCATCGTTCCATTCCCGAATTATGGCAACGTGTACATCTTTGGCCACAGGAATTTCAATGTCCTTTTTCATAAGATGGTCTATAGGGCACTTTTAAATTGCTCCAAGAAGCGAACATCATTTTCGCTTAGCAATCTAATATCGGAAATTTGATGTAACAAAAGTGCAATACGGTCTATACCCATTCCAAAAGCAAAACCAGAATATACCTCTGGGTCTATGCCGCAATTTTTAAGCACGTTGGGATCTACCATACCGCAACCCATAATCTCGAGCCATCCGGTTCCTTTGGTCATACGGTAATCGGTCTCGGTTTCCAGCCCCCAATAAACATCTACCTCTGCACTTGGCTCTGTAAATGGGAAGTAGGAGGGGCGCAATCTAATTTTGGATTTGCCGAACATCTCGGACGTAAAATATTGTAAAGTCTGTTTTAAATCAGCAAAGGACACGTTTTTGTCCACATACAAACCTTCTACTTGATGGAAAAAACAATGCGAACGGGCAGAAATGGCCTCGTTTCGGTACACTCTTCCAGGGGAAATGGTCCTAATAGGTGGTTGGTTGGCCTCCATATACCTTACCTGTACGGATGAAGTGTGGGTGCGCAATAGGATATCCGGATCGGTCTGGATGAAAAAAGTATCCTGCATATCCCTGGCCGGATGGTATTCCGGTAGGTTGAGGGCGGTAAAGTTATGCCAGTCATCCTCGATCTCTGGGCCTTCCGATACATTAAAACCGATTCTGGAAAATATATCTATAATCTGGTTCTTTACAATGGATATAGGGTGGCGCGACCCATTCTCCACAGGTTCGCCCGGACGGGTTAAATCGCCATATTTACCAGTAACTTCAGCTTGGTTTTCCAGTGCTTCCTTAAGTTCGTTGACTTTGTTGGTCGCGGCACTTTTAAGTTGATTGATAACCATGCCAAATTCCTTCTTTTGTTCGTTGGGCACGTTTTTAAACTCCGAAAAGAAGCTGTTCAACAATCCTTTTTTTCCCAGATATTTGATTCGGAATACTTCTATTTCATCTATAGAGGTTGAAGTAAACTTTTCTACTTCAGCGATATTTTCCTTTATGGTTTCAATCATGATTGATTACGCTATTGGCGGACAAATTTAGGAAATTGTCCTTGAATATATAGGCTATCGGAAAATGAACTGCAATTCCATCAAACAGATATCATTGCAAATAGGTGTCCAGCTCCTAGAAATTTTGATTAAAACCAATTTTTCTAAAAAATGGACACCATCAAAAATTATAAATTCCATTACCGTTTAAATATCTTCAATATTGAAGATGGTCATATATGGACATTGGTTGCTTTTAAGAATTCTTGTTTGCATCTACCCATGCCAAACAAGACTTTATGTTCTTAAAAATATTTTGTTCTGGAATCAGGTCAGGAATAATGTCTATTCGTTCCAACATGTATCTCGGCTGTTCCAAAATGTTCACCAAAAGTATAGCTATGTCCTTTCGCTTTAAATCTTGTAGAACATCTTCCATGGCATATAACCCTGTTTGATCCATATACTGCATTTTATCCATTCTAATAATTACAGTGGAAGCAGAATCGGGAATTTGAGAGGCGAGTTGTTGAAACTCATTGGTTGATCCAAAAAACAATGGTCCGTTTATGTGCTTTATAAAGACCTTGTCAAGGACTTCCTGAGGTACATTTTTCTCATCTGACCACGCTTCTTCCCGAAGGGCCTTTACCTTTGAATGTTTTGCTGTAAGGTCTCCGATTTTCTTCATAAACATCAATGATGCTATAACGAGCCCTATACCAACTGCATATACCAAGTTCCAGATAGAAGAAAGCACGAGTACCACCAACATAATGATTACTTCCGAACTTAATTTAAGTGGTCCAAGTTTAATGTCTTTAGGTAAATGGGGAATTGCTCTTAAGCCTCGATAATCCATTACACCGATACCTACCGTTACCAAAATACCGGCTAAGACCGCAGCAGGTATCTGGGAAGCCACAGGCCCAAGTGCCAAAAGAATTATAAGCAATAGGATGCCGGCAAACATACCGGATAGCTTTGTTTTACCGCCAGAATTAATGTTCACTACGGTTCTAATGGTTGCTCCAGCTCCAGGAAGACCACCAAAAATCGCCGCAATACTGTTTCCGATACCCTGGCCTACCAATTCTTTGTTGGGTTTGTGTTTGGTCTGGGTCATGTTGTCGGCAACTACCGAAGTCAATAAGGAGTCAATAGCGCCCAATAATGCCAAAGTAAGGGCAGTAAAAATGTAGGGGCTGACGGAATCTAGTTCAAACGAGGTAAAAATATCAAGGTTTGGAACGGGCAAGCCACTTGGAATCTGCTCAATGGGCCTATATTCCCAACCGAATCCGTAAGCTACCCCCGAAACAACGATCAAGGCCACCAAAGTACTGGGAATGGCGGTAGTAATTTTTTTAAACCCATAAATTATGATGATGGTCGCCAGTGCCAATGCAAGTTCCAACCAATTAATATTGTTAAATGCCCTGGTAAATACTTTAAAAGTTCCAAGTACGCCCGAAGCATCTTTTGAAGCTAAGGTTCTGGCTTCTTTCAACATATCTTCATGAGTGATTTTTTCGGCCCTTTTAATGGTTTCCGTAAAATCCTCCAATACCAATATACCTTCTCCAGCTTCTTCTTTTAGAATATTTTCCAATATTCTTTCTTCGGCCTCTGGCATAAATTGATTGACATAATCCGAGTCTTCTTTTGGGTAATATCCTACGGCGGGTAATATCTGGGTAACAAGAATTATTACACCAATGGCGGTCATAAACCCTGAAACCACTGGGTAAGGAATGTATTTTATGTATTTTCCTAATCCAACAAGCCCTAACCCTATCTGCATTATACCAGCCAAGAGGAATACCGTAAGAATGGCTGGGAGCGCTTTGCCGACATCGCCATCATTTATAGCGATAATACCGGCAATAACCACCATGCTTACCGCTGTCATTGGTGCGGTAGGTCCAGAAATCTGGGTATTGGTACCTCCAAAAAGTGCTGCAAAAAAGCTTATAAAAATTGCGCCGTACAGACCGGCACTAGGTCCCAATCCGGAACTTACACCAAAGGCAAGTGCCAATGGAAGTGCAACGATACCTGCAGTAATTCCACCGAATAGATCTCCTCTAAAATGTTTAAACATGGTAAGGGTGTTGTTTAGTTATTGAATATAGAAATAGTTATGCTTAAAAAATGCCAGTAGGTAACCCTACTGGCATTAATTACGTAAAGTTAATTTGATTTATAGAAAAGTCACTTTCCCATCTGAAATGTCGTACATGGCACCGACCAAAGCGATTTCGCTATTGTTTTCCATTTCCTTAAGGACATCACTTTGTTTACGGATATTGTCCAAGGCCATTTCCACGTTTTTAACAGCAACGGCATCCACAAAATCCAAATTTTTGGAATTTCTCTGGGTTTCGTCCTTTGGTTCTGTTACAGCATCAACTGCAGGCTCAATCTTATTGATCAACGCAGTTAGATTGCCCAAGCGAGCATGGTCGCAAGCTCCTTTAACAGCGCCACAGCTTGTGTGACCAAGGACTACAACGGCTTTTGTACCTGCCAATTTACAGGCAAACTCCATACTTCCCAATATGTCTTCGTTCACAAAGTTTCCGGCGATCCTAATACTAAAGATATCACCAAGACCTTGATCAAAAACAAGCTCGGCAGAAACTCTGGAATCAATACAGCTTAAAACGGTCGCAAAAGGGAATTGCCCATCTTTGGTATCGTTCACTTGTTCCAAAAGGTTTCTGTTTGCCTTTAAATTTTGTTGAAACCGCTCGTTGCCCTCTTTCAAGAACTGGATAGCTTTTTCAGGGGTCATTGTCAACTGCGTTTCTTTTGTATGTGCTTTCATAAATATATTGTTATGCCGATTTTTTCGGTCTTAGATTAAAGAATTCGATATAGCTTTCTGGGTTTTCGACTTCACCTCTTTCCGAGATTATTTTAATGTCGATCTTTCTGTTTTTGGCCTTGCTTGAAAAATCTTCAAGAATTTCCACAATATCATTGTCAAGATAACGTGTTTTTCTAACGTCCAATTCTAGATAAGAATTTTCGGGAAGGCTATCCAATTCTTTTAGAATTGCTCCTTTATTGAAAAAAGTTACCTCTTCTGCTAGGGTCATTTTAATTTTGTGTGCACCATTGCTCTTATCTTCAATATGAAGAAAGTGCGAATTTTGGTAACTCTTTATCAAAACTACCACGATTCCTACCAACAAACCAAGGCTAATTCCAACTAAAAGATCGGTAAATACAATCCCGACAACGGTTACTATGAACGGAACAAATTGTTTCCATCCAGCGTTGTACATGGTTTTGAACAGGCTGGGCTTTGCGAGCTTGAAACCTACGATAAATAGAATGGCCGCCAAAACGGATAACGGAATCTTGTTCAACAAGGTCGGTATCAAAATTACAGAGCCCAAAAGGAAAAATCCGTGGATAATGGCGGAAGCCTTTGTTTTACCTCCAGATTGTATGTTGGCCGAACTACGCACGATCACTTGAGTTACCGGTAATCCTCCGACCAAGCCTGACAATGTGTTTCCTACCCCTTGTGCCATAAGCTCCCTATTGGTAGGCGTAGTCCTTTTTAATGGGTCTAGTTTATCGGTAGCTTCCACACAAAGCAATGTTTCCAAACTGGCAACAAGTGCAATGGTAAATGCAGTAATCCAAACCTCGGTGTTGGTTATGGCCGAAAAATTGGGAAAGCTGAAGAAACCTAAGAAAGAATCGAAACTATCAGGAACTGGAACGCTCACCAAATGTTCTTGGGAGATGCCCCACGACTCATTTCCTTGTGTAAGCGTAAAATAAATGATACCTATAATAACGGCGACCAAAGGACCTTGCACAAGTTCAAAGATTTTTGACTTTTTGGTCAAAACTTGGCTCCACAGAATCAATATAGACAAAGAGATTAAGGCAATAACCGTTGCCCCCGGGCTTATAAAGTTTATGGCATTGATGATTTCACTAAATGTATTTTCACCATCTACTTGAAAAAATGCGAAATCCCCTTCTGGGTCGGCATCATACCCAAAAAAGTAGGGTATTTGCTTTAAGATGATGATTATACCAATACCGGTAAGCATTCCTTTTATTACAGAAGATGGAAAATAATAAGCAATAACCCCTGCTCGTAAGATTCCAAAAATAAACTGTAGGACACCTCCCAAAACTACGGCAACAAGGAAGTTTTGGTAACCGCCCAAAGCACCAATAGCGGTAAGAACAATTGCAGCTAGACCTGCAGCGGGGCCACTTACCCCTATGTGGGAACCGCTTAATCCTCCAACAACGATTCCACCGATTATACCTGCAATAAGACCCGAAAACAACGGAGCACCACTGGCCAGGGCAATCCCCAAACATAAAGGGAGCGCCACAAAAAAGACCACTATACTTGCAGGCAAGTCATTTTTTATATTCTTGAACATAATAAGTAAATTAGTCCACTACACTAGGAAAACTAGGCAGAGGACGTTGAAAATTTGATTTTAACGTATAATCGAGTGTTAAACCAATAATTTTCGGGGAGGTGGGTCTAGAGTTTCAAGGGTAAACTCCAAAACAGCAAATATATATCCTAATGCATTATCGCTTTTCTCCTGATTCATGGAAGAGTTCATGGCCAAAAAGCTTTTTGACATAAAGTATTTACTGTCAAATGTTTTATTGTTAGAAGTTTCTTGAGTGTTGTTTTCTTCTTCTGAAGAGCCTAGAATAATGGCCATGCTGTATTCCTTGCCCAATAAGGGCACAAAGGAAGAGGT
>JAAEZN010000028.1:31266-36288 GCA_018222835.1 Algicola sp.
GAATGAAGACCATCAAAAAAGAAGCAAGTGGTAAGGCCAGTATTCGCATAAATACTTATAAGTTTTGCAAATTTAAGATAAGAGGTAAAGATTTTTGTTAAAATATAACTAAAAATCTTTTACTATCTTAATAGTATTGTTCTTTAGCCAACCTGTTTGCCCATCTGCAATGCGTACTCTTTTCCAATCTTCCAATTCTTCTAGAACGTTTACTTTGGTTCCTTCGTGGATGGTAAAAATAATGGTGCTGTTGTTGTTCGGTTCTGAAATAACATGTACTTCTTTGCTAAAAACAATGGCCGGATCATCTCTTTTGTATTGCTGATAGTTGAGGTAGGCCATTAAGATGCAGATTATTCCTATCGACAAAGCAAAGATACCGGAGATAAATGCGACCCTTTTCTGATTGGCCGAACGTAAAAAGTAATAGGCCATGTACGCCAATACGAATAAAAAAATCAAACCTACTGCGATGTAGGCCCATTGGTCGGAAGAGAACATACCTACAACCACATTGTAAATACGTGAAAGTTCGGTTTTTGGTACTTCCTCAATAGCATCCAAGCGCATGTTTTGGGCAAATCTCAGATTGTTTTGTATTTCTGTATTATTTGGAGCTAAAAGAAGTGCCTTTTCATAATAGTAAATACTTGGCCCAATGGAATTTAATTTATAATGGCAATTACCTAGATTAAAATAAAGAGAGGCCGAATGTTCTCCGTTTTCAAGAATCTTTTTATAATTCTCTATGGCCGAGGAATACTCGCCGTTGTTATAAAGTTCGGTAGCTTCGTTAAATAATGCTTCATTTTGGGAAAATCCTAAAGTGAACCAACCAAGACAAATTAAAAGGGCTATCTTTTTTATGCTCATAATTGCTTGTCCAATTTAGAAATTACATCACTTGCGCTTTCGTAATCTTGTTGCATCTGCACATTAGAAAATGGGCTGTATCTAGCCATTTCGCAACTTCTCAATAATTCAATAAATCCATTAATGTCCTCTGCATCAACATTCTTTTCGGAGAGAATGTGGGTTATTTTATCCTTGCTGAATTCCGAAGTCTCTATGTGCAATTTGGCTTTTAAATAATTGTGCAGTCCTTTTTCCAGGGCAACATAAAAAGCTTCTTTGTTGCCAAGCTCTTTTTTGGCTGTGGAAAGGTATTTTCGGGCCAATTTATTAGCCTGCTTTATTTTGTTGCCGACCACATCGCTCGCAATGGCCTCTCTTTTCTTGAAAAAGAAAATAGCTAACGGAATCAATAGTAGAGGGGCGAACAATAGGATAAAAAATGTATTTGAACCAAAAAACCGCTGCTCACCAATAGGCCTTAGATTTGGATTTAAATTGATAAAATGGAATTGTTCCCCAGTCGGGACGACCAATTGTTTGTTGGCCGAAGGACTCGTAACATTGTTCGAATTTCCTGTTGGGCCCTCTATTACCTCAATGTTGATTTCTTCTGAATTAATGGTTTCGTACTTCCCTGTTGATGGATTAAAATAACTGAACGAGATACTGGGTATGGGGTATTTGCCCCGGAAAGAAGGAACAATGGTGTAACTGTTCGCAACTTTTCCTTCCATTCCAGTGCCATAAGTACGGATGTTTTCATCGTACTCAGGGTCATAAACTTCGAGGGAGCTCGGTAGTTCTGGCTCGGGAAGTTGGAACAACTTTAAGTTTCCTTTTCCGGCCACTTCAACTTTCGCCTGTAACGATTCTGAGGCGTTCAACTGTGTTTTACTTGTTGTTACCGAAAAATCAAATTCGCCCACGGCCCCACTAAAATTGGTTGGCTTTCCAGCTTCGGGCAAAGGTTTTACATTAATGGTCCTATTGCCTGCGGAGACCGTCTTGCTGGTCTGGGTGTAGATTCTACCTCCAAAAAAGTCCCTACGTTCAGTGGGCACATCAACAAATACTTCCAAAGATAGTGGCTCAATATCCAGTTTTCCGGCTTTTTGGGGATAAAGTACCACTCGTTTTAAAACCACATAACGGTATGGTTTGCCCTTATAGGTGCCGTTTTGAGCGGTATGTTTCGTAACTGGAATGTCCTGGCTCCAAAAATTATTATAAGTCGGATTGTCCAATGGGCGATAATTGGTAACACTAATGTTTGGACTAACATATAATTTATAAAGTACTGTAACGGCTTCGTTGAGGTATGGATTTCCTTTGGATACCTCTGCTACCAAATGAAGGCTCTCGTCCGCGACATCATCTACTGTTTTTTGTGAGTTGGGCTTATCCACGGCAGCAGTCACTTCCACTTTTTGGGGAGTGGTCTTATAGGTCTGTCCTTCAATTTCTATGGTAGCTTGATTTATGGTGAAACTACCTCTGGCCGAGGGCACTAAAATATAGGTGTAGGTTTTGGAAAAACTACGTTTGCCGTTTATCCACGAGGAACTTATGGATTGGGAAGGTCCCATAACAACCTTAAAACCATTAAACTGGGGCGGTTTAAAGTTGTCGCCATCCCTGTTCATGGTAAAATCTACTCTTAGGCGCTCGTTTATTCCCAATTCCTCCTTGCTCAAGTTCATGGTAAACGTAATCTGGTCGGATTCGTCCTGGGCATGCGAATGTATCCCTGTAAAGAGAAAAATTCCCAAAATCAACCATATGTTGCCCATCAACATTTTCATTACCAGTCTTTTTCGTTTTTAATTTTCTTGCCTCGAACTTTTCTTGCCTCCATTTTTTCCTGAACTTTTTTCTCTTCGTTCTGCATGGCTTCTAACAGGTTCTGAATCTGCTGTTTGGAAAGCTGATTGGGTTTTGGTTGTTGCTTTTGGTCTTGCGGCTGGTCTCCTTCGTTGGGCTTTTTCTCCTGTTCTTTCTTCTCATCACCATCACCCTTTTGATTCTCTTCAGGCTTGTCCTCACCATTTTCACCTTGGTCTCCCTTGTCCTTGTTTTCGTCTTCTTTCTGCTCGCCTTCGTCCTTCTTTTCGTTATCGCCCCCTTCGTTGTTCTGGTCTTTGTTTTTGTCCTTGTCCTCGTTTTCTTGGTCTTTTTTGTCTTGATCGTCGTTATTCTGATCATTTTTTTGCTCGTCCTGTTGTTTTTCGAGCATTTTTTTGGCCAAAGCAAGATTATAGCGGGTTTCGTCGTCGTTGGGGTTGCTACGTAGTGCTTGCTTGTAGGCTTCAACGGCTTTTTCGTACTCTTTGTTTTTCATGAATACATTGCCCATATTGTGAAAAGCCTTGTGTTTTTCACCTTTGTCCTCTGCAGCATCACCGGCTTCTTTGTAGCGGCCAAAAGCTTCGCCAAAACTTTCCCTGTTGTAATAGGCGTTACCGAGGTTGAATCTTGCAACGGCATTTTTATCGCTTTTGGAAATCGCTTTTCGGTAATTGGCCTCTGAATTGATAAAATCGTTGGCTGTTAGCTCCTCATTGGCTTCATAGGTAAGGTTGGTAGAAGCTTGAAGGGCTTTTTCTGCTTCTTTCAGTGCCTTTTCTGTAGTTTCGTTCTGTGCTTGGGCTATTCCAAAACATAACAATAGACCAAACGTCAACCTTATCTTATTCATCATCGTGCTCATTAAAAAGATTCAGTTTTTTCAACCATTGTGTTTTTCTGTCCAGAACAAAGATGTCCAAAAATAGAAATAAAAAGCTGGCTGCAAGAAACCATTGAAACTGGTCCTTGTATTCTGCAAATTGCTTGGCTTCGAATTCTGTTTTGTCCATTCTGTTCAATTGCTCTTTGATGTACTCCACTGCATTTTCGGTATTGGAGCCATCAATATATTCGCCATTGCCCCTATCGGCAATTTCGGTCAATACGCTTTCGTTAAGTTTGGTTATAACAACTTCTCCTTGATTGTCTTTTTTTAGACTTTCAACAATACCGTTTCTTTTAATGGGTATGGGAGCTCCTTTTTCCTTGCCCACGCCTATGGTGAAAACACGGATTCCGTTTTGGGTCGCTTTTTCTACCGCATCGATGGTGGTGCTTTCTGAGTGGTCCTCTCCATCTGATACAATAAACAATACCCTGTTGGTCTGTTGGGAGTCATCATAATAAGTACTGGCCAGGTCTATTGCTGCATTGATGGCGGTTCCTTGTGAGGATAGCATATCCGTATTCATGCTCTGCAAGAACATTTTGGCCGCACCATAATCCGTGGTAATGGGCAATTGTGGGTAAGCTTGACCGGCATAGGCGATAATGCCGATACGATCGCTTGCCAGTTGATTGATTATCTCTGAAACGATACGCTTGGCTTTTTCCAATCGATTGGGGGCAATATCTTCGGCCAACATACTTTTGGATACGTCGATGGCGAACACTATGTCCACTCCTTCGCGTTTTACGGTTTCCAGCTTTGTTCCTATTTTGGGATTCACCAAACCTAAGATCAGAAAGCTAAGACCCACTAATAAAAACACCAATTTAACGGACGATTTAAATGATGACTTGTTTGGAGCCAATCGCTTCAACAAATTGGTGGCGGCGAACCGTTTTTGAGTCTTTTTTTTCCAGATTTGAAGAAAAAAGAAGGCCAGGACCATAACGGGAATTATGGCCAATAGATAGAAATATATTTTTTCGTCAAACTGAATCATTCGTTAAATAAAACTTTTAAATAAAGAGTTTCGAAGTCCCCACTCCAACAACAATAGAATACCGGCCAGAAATATAAGGGGTCTAAATTTTTCTTCGTATTTGTAATATTTAAATTCTTCTATTTCTGTTTTCTCCAATTTATTTATCTCGTCATAAATCTCTTCCAGCGATTCGTTATCTGTGGCACGGAAGTATTTTCCACCGGTAACCGTAGCTATTTCTTCCAGAAGTTCTTCATCGATCTCCACTTGGCGCATTCCGTACCTAAAAGAACCATCTCTATTGTAGGCGATCGGGGATAGTGCGTTGCCGTTTGTTCCCAAACCAATAGTGTATGTTTTTATCCCAAATTCTACAGCAAGGTCGGCTGCGGTTCTAGGTTCAATAAAGCCAGAATTATTGACACCGTCCGTTAAAAGAATGATAACTTTA